>JAAZNS010000341.1 GCA_012798185.1 Chloroflexota bacterium
CATTGCGCACCTGCTCTTCGTTGTAGATTTCAGGCCTCTCGGTGATTGCTTTGTGAATTAATGGGTATGCATCTTTCCCATTCCATTTGTATTCCAGATACCATGCCTGATGGTTAATACCGGCGCATAAATAATCCACCTCATCAAAGGGGGCTCCGATCCATCCCGCCAGCATCATGGCAGTTCCCTGCACAGAATGACATAATCCTGAAACTTTGATGAACGACTGCTTTTGGATAGTCGATATCAGCATCGCCATAGGGTTAGTGTAATTGAGCAAGACAGCATTGGGGCAATAGCGTTCCATATCACGCACGATTTCCATCATTGGATTGATAGTACGCAGAAAGCGAAAAATACCGCTGGGACCGCGCGTGTCTCCAACATTGATATCCACGCCATATTTTTTGGGAATTTCGACATCGTGCCGCCAGACTTCGGTGGAACCAGCCAGGATTGTGGTCAGAACGACATCGGAATCTTTAAGCGCTTTTGCCCGGTCAAGAGTCGCTTCTACTTTAGCTGGATGGTTACCGGCTGCAATGAGCACTTCGACACATTTTTTAGCCCATTCAAGACGTTCGGCGTTGATATCCATTAATGAGAAGGTAGAATCTTGTAATAATGGGAATGTGAGAATATCGCGGACCAATTGGGCTGTAAAAAGGAGGCTGCCCGCGCCGATGAATGTTATTTTAGTCATATGGCAAATCCCTTCTAAGGGAGAAGATATATCTAATTATTTTACTGCACTTGCCAGCGTCTCCTCTTGTCTGCCCTGATGTGCCATGCTATACTTTATCCTGTAATAGGATAAAAATTATCGCATCTGTTAACTGCTCAAGCTATGGTCGAAACATCCCGAATTTTAAATTCGGGAAATTACCCAGGCTGGATGATTAGTTACCGGCTTTGCAGTAAGTTAACGCATTGCAAACAATGAGGAATATCTATGTCTCTTAAATCAAAACTCGAAGATGATATGAAGGACGCATTGCGCCGTAAAGATGATCTGCGGAAAAATACGCTGCGTCTGGCGCTTTCTGCTATTCGATTAGCTGAAATCGATAAGGTGAGCCCCCTGGATGAAGCCGGTGTGATAGCCGTATTGCAAAAAGAGGTTAAATCCCGCCACGAGACGATCGCTGATGCTGAAAAAGCCAATCGTTCTGACCTGATTGAGCTTGCCAAAAAAGAAATCGCCATTCTGGAAGGGTACCTGCCAAAAGCATTTACACCAGAGGAACTGGAGGCAGTTGCCCGCCAGGCGATTGCTGATTCGGGTGCCAATTCACCAGCGCAGATCGGTCAGGTTATGAAAATACTCATGCCGCGAGTGCAAGGGAAAGCGACGGGCGAGCAAGCCAGTCAAGTGGTTCGAAAATTACTGCAGGGATGACCTGGGTTTTGTAGCGTGAATCGCTGGCAGAATTCTTGCAGTATCAAATAAGTAAGTTTGGTTATTATGACAGATCAGACTAAATGGAAACAACCTGCCAGGGGCAGGTTATATTCCATACTCCTTTTGAGTTGTGTATATATACTTACGCTGGGGGCATTAGCTATTCCAGCACTGACTTCTTTAACCGCTTCGAGCCTGGAAGTAGGGCAGGTAGCCACGCAGGATTTTGTCGCCGAGCGGACGATCACCTATGAAAGCGAAGAAAGGACCAATCAACAAAAAGAAATCGCCGCACGGTCAGTCACACCCATCTATACGGCACCAGATACCAGTATTGCCCGCACTCAGCTAGAACGGCTGCGAGCGGCATTGGCATATATCGATGCCGTACGGGCTGATTCGTTGGCTTCTCCGGAACAAAAGCTGGCAGACCTGGAAGCCATGGAAGATGTATATCTCTCAAAAGAGGATTTGACCGCGCTGCTCGAATTGAGCGATACTCAATGGCAGGCGGTGCAGCAAGAAGCGATTGTAGTGCTGGAGCAGGTGATGCGCACCACGATCCGCGAGGATCGTATCAGTGACGTTCGCCGCGGTTTACCTGCTCTGGTGAGTCTGGCACTCACTCAAGAACAGGCTGCCATTGTGGCAGACCTGGTTTCAAATTTTGTTGCCCCCAACAGTTTCTATAGCGATGAACTGACTGAAGCCGCTCGTCAGGAAGCTCGTCAGGCAGTGGAACCGGTAAAAGTTACTATTCAGGCAGGTGAACTCATTGTACAAAGCGGGCGGGTGATCTCAGCGTTTGAGCTGGAAGCGTTGCAGCAATTAGGGCTGGCGCAGCAGCAATATTCATGGAAAGACCTGGCTGGCGCGGCAGCTATCGATTTTTTAACTATTTGTTTTTTTGTTCTTTTTTTCATTTATCGGAAATCATTTCTGCATCAAACTAGAAATCTTAGCATCATCGCTTTCCTCTTTTTGCTTTTCCTGGCGTTTGGCCGTCTGCTGATAACGGGAGACAGCCTTTTGATGTATTTATTCCCTCTAGCTGCTTATGCTATGACCATAGCAGTATTTTTTGGGGGAGAGCTGGCAATTATCTCATCGATTCCTTTGGCAATTTTAGTGACCTATGGTTATGCCGATGCTTTTCCGTTGACGATATATTACGTAATTGGGAGCATTATCGGCATCTTCGTTCTCAACCGGGCGCGCCGGGTCACTTCTTTTTTCTGGGCAGGCGCCATGGTTGCCATCAGCGGTATTAATATCTTGATTGCCTACCGGCTGGTCGTTGAAGACATTAATTGGTTCACCACGGCGACTTTAATCGCTGCAAGCCTGATAAATGGCATTGCTTCTGCTACACTTACCATTCTGCTGCAGTTTTTGTTAGCGCAGTCTTTAGACATGACTACCGCCTTGCAATTACTGGAGATATCCCGCCCCGATCACCCATTATTACAATTTATCTTGCGCAATGCACCGGGGACATACCAACACAGCCTGCAAGTGGCAAATATGGCAGAGCAAGCCGCTGAGCTTATCGGCGCAGATCCATTGTTAACCCGGGTTGGGGCTTTGTATCATGATGCTGGTAAGGCACTGAATCCTTATTTTTTTATCGAAAACCAGCACTCGGGCAACCTCAATCCGCATGACGATTTGGATTATCCAACCAGCGCCCGTACAATCATTCACCATGTGACCGATGGCGTAGAATTAGCGCAAAAACACCGCCTTCCCTCACGCATAATCGATTTCATCCGTGAACATCATGGTACATTAACAACTTCTTATCAATATGTAAATGCCGTGAAGGCTGCCGGTGGTGATGAGAGCAAGGTGGATATTGATCAATACCGCTACCCTGGGCCGCGTCCACAATCAAAAGAAACTGCGATTCTCATGCTGGCAGATGGATGTGAGGCAGTCGTCCGTGCTGGAAATCCTCAAACCGAAGCAGAAATGCGCAGACTTATAAGAGAGATGGTGGATAAACGAGTCGGTATGCGCCAGCTTGACGACACAAACCTCACTTTGCGGGACCTAGACATCATCGTGGATGCGTTTACTGCACACTTGCGGGGCATCTATCACCCGCGCATCGAATATCCTCAGCTGGAGAAATCAATTCCAGTTTATGGAAATCCAACCCCCACGGTGCCGGCTCGGAAGAAACAGGCTGCAGAACAAGCTGTTTCAGCCCCAGTAGATACTTCCAATTCGGGTTCTTAGTTCCCATGCTATGATTCATATACAATTCGACGAAACGTTTGCGCAATTCGATACTGCAGGCTTTCGAGAAAAACTTCAATCAGCAGCGGAGGCAGTATTAAGATTTACCGGAACATCGCCTTGTGTTGAATTAAGCATTGTCATCACTTCTAACGAGCAAATCCGCATTTTAAACCGGCAATACCGGGGTATCGATGCTGCTACCGATGTGCTTTCATTTCCGGCGGAAGAAATCGACCCAGAAACAGGGAATGCTTACCTGGGGGACATCCTGATTGCATACCCTTATGCCAGCGATCAAGCTGCGGCTGAAGGGCATTCCATCGATAATGAGATGCAATTATTGGTTGTGCATGGCACTTTGCATTTGCTTGGATATGATCATGTACAAGATAGTGACCGGCAGCAGATGTGGCAAACACAGGCAGAGATTTTGAAGGATTTGGGGAACCCCAATGGCACCATCCCAGCATGATAACCTTTTTATGGAATTTATCCGTTCGCGCGGACGGGCTTTTCGATATGCATTTTCCGGCTGGTGGTTTGTCATCCGTACACAGCGCAATGCCTGGATTCATGCCCTAGTAAGTGTTTTGGTGATAATGGTTTCGTTTTGGTTGAAAATCACCTGCCTGGAATGGGCACTCATTATTCTGGCGATTGCTATCGTGTGGATTGCGGAATTTCTTAATACAGCCTTGGAAGCGGTAGTAGACCTTGCCAGCAATCACGAGCAGCATGAATTGGCGCGGGTTGGGAAAGATGTGGGGGCAGCCGCGGTGCTGATTGCTGCGCTGGCATCGGTATTAATTGGGTTGCTGGTGCTTTGCCCGCCATTATGGGCGCGAATTATTGTATGGTTTTATTAATGGCGGGCAAAGAAGGATATGCGGGTCATTTAATCAGTTGAGGTGGAGATGGCTAAGAATGATTTTCGCTTTGGAACTGTAGGATCACCGACCTCCACACCTAAAAAACCAGGAGGCAGTGTGGGGGCGATTTTGCAAATCGTCGAATTAGGTCTGAATGCTCTGGAATTGGGCTGGGTGAGAGCGGTGCGGGTCAGCGAAGCTTCTTGTGCTGAAATAAAATCCGCAGCGAATGAGAATGATGTGGCAATCAGCGTCCATGCTCCTTACTATATCAACCTCAATGCCGATGAGGAAGAATGGTTAAAATCTCGCCAACGCCTGATGGATGCTGCCCATTATGGTAATTTAGCAGGCGCTACCGATATCGTTTTTCATCCTGGTTCTTATTTTGGTCGACCGGCTGAGGAAGTGCTGCCTCGAGCGATCCGCCGTTTGGAAGGCTGTGTTGAAGAACTTAAGGCAGCAGGTAATTTGGTTACATTACGCCCAGAGGTAATGGGTAAATCGGCGATGCTGGGGTCGTTTGAAGATACACTGGTCATGAGTAAAGCAGTCACAGGGGTATTCCCGTGCATTGATTTTGCCCATTTACATGCCCGTCCGGGTGATGGCAGCATGAATTCCCTGGACGAATGGCGGCGCATCTTGGAGGCATATGGGAATGCACTGGGCAGCGGTGCATTACGCCATTTGCATATTCACCTGTCTGGCATTCAGTATTCTGAAAAGGGAGAACGGGAGCATCTGCCTCTGCAAGAAGCTGATATTAACCTGGATGCGATCCTGCAGGCGCTGAAAGAGTTCGATTGCGCCGGAAGGATTATGTGCGAAAGCCCCGAAGCCGTGCTGGATGAAGACGCACAATTGATTCAACAACGATGGAAATCAATCATGTCCTAATTATTGGAAACTGTGGCATTGGTAAATTTCGACTTACGGATTATGGGGTACCAATTCAAAAAGCCGATAGGAAACATTGGAATATTCGAAGGGATAAAATATATTTCTGATAATTAATATCAGCAGAATGGCAGCTGAAAGCTGTTAGCCAACAGCGTTATTATTTTATTTGTTTGAATGTAATGAAAATTAAATTTCGATCGCAGCTGGCATAGGTATCGAAATACACCCTAGGAGACATAGGTAAACCTGCCTGGTCGAGCAATTGCACCCACAAGCTGTTCGTCGAATCGGTGGGTGTGGTACCAAGCACAATCTCATAACCTGCTTCACCATACTGGCGGGCAGTGCCGGTGAGGCTGGTGATGTCTTTATGAACCCCAGCCAGATCGCCGCCTAGATGAATGATTACACCGGTCGAGACCGGCGCTCCGCTCAGGTTGAGCACCTGACCAGCAACGCCCATCCAATTGCAGCCTGCTTCGGGGTGAAAAGCAACACTGGAAATCGCCACCGGGCTGCCTGCATTCAGGGCAAAGGGCATAGCATCTGCCGGAGGATTGGTGGGCGTGACGGAAGGGGTAAATAAGGGGAAAGGGGTTGCTGTGGGTTGTTCGGGAACCAGTGTGTTCGTTGGTGCTGATGTATTGCTGGGTAAAGGAGTCCATGTGGGAGGCAGCACCTGAATAGCTGTGGGTGTGGAGGTGGGCATGACCATGACGGGAGGTAAAGTGGGCGGCGGAAATGGGTTAAACCCACTGCGCGGATTAAGAAAAATGCTTGCCATAATTCCCCCATTACATAATGTCCCTATAAGTACTAGGACTGTCAGAATATTCAATATCATCGAGACGATGTTCCTGGCAGGTCGTTGATCGGCAAATTCGAAACTATCCATAGCACTGCTCCCTATTTCAGGGTTTAGGATGAGATAATCTGGATTTGGCTGTCGAGACGTCGTTCGGCGATCCAGTCTTGCAAAGCTTTTTCCTGCAAACTCAAGCGAATGGCAGCGTCGAGGGGACGCTGACCATCCCGTTCTATTACTTGCACAATATGAAAACCCGCAGAAGTTTGAATGATATCGCTATAACTTCCGGGTGGCAGGTTAAAAATGACTTCTTCCAATTTTTCATCTAAAAGGTAACCACGCGGGAACCAACCCAGATCGCCATAAGTGATTGGATCGTATTCGGCGGCTAATTTTGCAAAATCTACGCCATTGCGGAGCTGTTCCAAGGTTTTATTGGCGCTTTCCGAATTATATAGCAGAATTTGTCGAGCGTGTACTTGTTCCATTTCTTGCGGTACCCGATTGGTGATCTGATCGCGCATCCATGCGGCGGCAATCGCCCGTCGTAAATCTTTTTTAAAACTTAATTCGTCATATCCATTGGTTTGCAACCAACTATCCAGCGCATTTCGGCTGCCTAGATTTTTGACCAACTCATCAAATCTTTGCTGAACCAGTTGATCATCAACCAAAAATCCTGATTCAACAGCTGCCTGTGCCAGGAGAGTCTGATCGATCAGGTCGTCTAATACACGTTGTTTATCCTCTGTTGCCATTTCCGTGCCAATTGCCGATTGATAGCGGGTTAACTCTGCCTGATATTGCTCCTGGGTGATATTCTCACCATTGACAATGGCTGCCAGGGGCTCATTTGTAACTGTGGGAGGGGCAGCAGTTTGGGTAGAAGGCAGCGGGGATGAGAAAGATGTGGGTGAACTGCTTGGCTGAGAGGTGGATTTTCCACAACCCGCTAGTGTGAAAATGGCGCATATCACCCCCCATAGAAAGAGGGAAGAAGGCAAGGAAATTTTATGCTTCATCATCGCGCCGATTATACCCGTTATATGGGCGTGTTGAAAAACTCTCCTTATTTAAGAAAGATAATATCTTCCCCTTTTTTGAAGATTCCTCCAAATCGGGGTTTATTTTCCATGACTTAAGCAGTTCCTTTCTAACATTTTCGATAAAACGATCTTTCTTTGCTATTGTATCCTAATTACTACAGCGCATTAAACGATGGCATTGAAGGGCAGCTCCGGTTTTTTATACCAACTTTGGGATGAATTTTTTCTTGTCTGGTTTTTAATGTTAAAATACTATCCAGCTATGGGAAATCAAATTGAACCTACCAGGGTAATGCGCAATTCGACGACATGCCAGGCACACCGCAAAGAAGTGTTTTGGCAGATCACGCTGCCCTTTGTTATCGGCACGATATTATTGCTAGCGCTTGCTATTGCAGCAAGCTGGGGCGCTATTGGGGAAGTAAGAGCCTGGGGGGATGTGGGTATTATTTGGCTGATATTATTGATGTTTATACCTGGGTTATTATTATTAATCGTTCTGGCAGCGCTTGTGTACGGTTTAACGGTAATTTTGCGCCGTTTACCCGAATTTGCGCTGCAAGCACAAAATATGCTTCAGATGATTTCATGGCGCGTAAAGCAAGGTGCAGATAAGAGTGTGGAACCGATATTGCGCATCGAGAGCGCCCGGGCGAGTTTAAAATCAATTTTTCATAAATAAATAACTGGTATTCGGATGGGAGATTATTGGGATGGAAGAAATGAGTTTATCAACCGAATCATCGCAATGGCGGACCAAAACTCTGGCAGCCGGCGTTTTTATTGGCGCACTGGTGGGGTTGGGTGCGGCATATTTGCTTGTTCAAAAAGCAGACCGGGAACAGGGTAAACTTACCGTGGGCACGGGAGAGGGGATCAAATTAGGATTGATGGTTCTGGGTCTATTGCGGCAGATCTCACTGCTGTAAAAAAAGACTGACTACTGGTTTGAATTGAATGCATAGATGATTTCGTTCTGCCAGCGCTGCGCTATTTTTTTGCAAACGACTTGTTCAAATAGTTCCTTTAAATGTTTGACCAAAAGTTCCTGCCCGCCATCAATTTCCTTTCCAGAGTAACTTTTATACCAGCGATTAAAAGATAGCACGCCGCATTCGTTTAAGCAAGAAAATATTTTATGAAGATATTCTCGTTCGAAATTTTCTGATTCGTTTGGGAATCCCTGGTAAAAAATATCTTCAACGATCAAATCGAATTTTTCGTGTGATTGCAGCTTAATTAAGGCTGAGTGAACATCTTCAACAATGAATTCCAGGTTGGAGATCTTATTGATACCCATATAAGTTTGAGCTACTTCAACGACAACGGGATCCAATTCGACTGCGGTAATATTTTTGGGGCGGAGTAATTGATGAGCAAGGTGAACCATAGTTCCACCTCCCAACCCCAAAATCAATACTCTAGGATGGTCGGGTAAATCACACGGTGGTTTGAGAGCATGACCAAAATACTCACGCTGCAATTCTGTCCAATTACCGTGAGTAAATATTATTGATTGGGAAACCGGATCCAGCCATTCTGTAAAGCATAAACGGCGTTCTCGTCCAAGATCCCATATAGAAATTGCCCCAGAG
The DNA here is from genome assembly GCA_012798185.1 of Chloroflexota bacterium. Taxonomy (GTDB): domain Bacteria; phylum Chloroflexota; class Anaerolineae; order Anaerolineales; family UBA4823; genus JAAZNS01. Next base: position 8,868 of record JAAZNS010000341.1, read on the forward strand.
ATTGATGAATTTGTGAGATATATTCGTTTCCATTGATGAGTTAGCCTCCTCCCTAAAAATATTAATTTATTGATGCACAACGGCCATATATATTTACCGATTTTTGTTTTTAGGTTTTCGATTATTAAATTATCCATCAGGTTGTTGTGCGGGTTATTAAATTTTTTATTGTCGTGTGATTTCAGTCGTATGTTTCAAGGGCAATCACGACGATAGTCGTAACACCGATTTTTGTTATTGCTCAACTAATTGTTTTTACTTCTTGTTAAATTGGAATGATACGGTTGAAATTATACTCGTTTAGGGCAACAATTCCATTTAACCCGTTAAAAGCAGCTGTATTGAGCAGCGGAGAGAAATCGAAATTCTCTGCATCCTCAGTCGGATTAATAATATATAGCTGATAATTCTTTCCATCCACTTCTGTAATTATCCCTCTTTCATTCAAGAATTGAAGCATTTTTAAGGGTAATTCCCGGCAGATAAAAGTCCACTGCGAATAGACTCCCCTATCTGGATATATTTTTGTTCCCCATTGTCGTTTGAAATTAAAGGGTCCATCTGAAATCAGAGCCCGAGTAGCACCGAGGTCGAACTGGCGAGCTTTTTGAAGCCGTGCCCAATCCAGCATAGACCACCATAAAGCGACCAGTGAGCCTTTCTTTACCAGATCGAAATCTCCATTTTTTACCCCCATTTGCCAGGCTCGGCATGTATTCCCGATTATGTCGCACAGCATACCGCAAACTTCATCTTGGCCCTGTTTTACTATCAAAAGTCCTCCACGCTGAAATACCTGGTATAGCGATTCGTAATTTTGAAGCACAATACCTTTTCCATAAAATCGTGATTTGATATATGGCAGGTACATGGTATGGAAAAACCGATCGAAATCATTTGGATCTATCGAAAAGAAATAGCTAAAGTCTTGTTTTTCGAGTTGGCGGATGCGGCGGCGCATTGTTTGATTCATATCCGCTAATATGTGATCGATTGGGCGTTCGATATTATTGATTTTCTGCTTAATCCAGACTGGCATAGTAAAAAACAGATAACGGCTGAATTGGGGGAATTTTATACTCTTGTTAAGTTCACAAATAACGATATCTTTCTTCTGTATTGAGTTTTCAATCAACGTTTTAATCTGCCATAATGAGGCTCTTTTCATCTCAACTACCTTTGGCGGCAGGGGGAAGAAAATGGAACTAATCGCTTCAATTGAAGCGCCATTTCCTATATAAATGATATTCCATTCCTCGCCTAGCAATTGCTTAACCTGAACACGGAGATCAAGCACAATTACTCTGCCCAGGTTGGTAAACCAGGTTAAAAAATCTACCAAAAGTCTTTTGTATCCCAATAAATTATTGGTGTATAGATAGGGTTCGATCAATGTTTCAATAGGGCGAATCCAAAATCTCACTATTCCTTTATGTATCGTATGGATTAGATGACGTTTAATACGATTCGCCTTTTCCATAATTGAATTCCTTGCCACTGTTTTTGGGGTTTGCATCCCGCTTGATAAAGACCATCTAAAAAATCAACACTTCACATTCAAATAGGTTAAATTCAGAAACCCACCCAAGCCGAATCGAGAATAAAGGTTAATGTAAAAAAGCATCCTGCATCATTTCATAGGTCATAATGGGGGCAATTTTACCAATAGTCCATAATTCCAATCCGGATTGATGTCTTTCCCAAATGGACTGGATGAATTTTGGATTGAAGATGCCATGCTCTTTGATATGAGGACCAAATAAGATACTTTCTCCCCATGCCCGTAATTCTTTTCGTAAATAATTTTCATAATCGGCGTAGAGCAAATTTTGAGAAAAGTGGGGGTTAATTTGTTTATTCAACCGGCGGATCGTTTTAACAAAAAAAGCGTGAGGTTTTCTGATATATGGATTTGATATTGGCAGTAATCCGTCATGATCGTACGGGATTAATCCCAGCCGGGGAATTTCTTGTTGTATGACAGCTCGGTAGAGTACCTGGTGGCCTCGAACTTGGGCTGGAATAGAAAACAAGAAATCGAACAGATCATAATCGAAAAACGGGACGCGTACATCGATATGCGAACGAGCGGTTGTGATCATATGGATTGTCATGCGGCGGCAATGGTTCATTATGTAGAATAATTCAGAACGAATATCTTTTCGATAATTTTCATAAGGTGCCAATTCTTCAACAAATGATTGGAAAGCCAGCCCCTGCATTTCTTTGGCGATAGAATCATGATACAGGTATTTTTCTTCAGCTTCTGTGATCGAGGGCCAGGTATATTTTCGGACAAACATATTGAAAAGATAACTAGATAAGGCGATCCAATCCACCGCGTTTATCTGCATGAGATCGATATTATCCATATGCCCCATTACTGTCCCGCCATCCCAGCCGGTTAAAACTACGTCAATCAGGTTTCGGGCTACGGGGAGAACGCTGATGCCATGTGAATGAATCCAGCTGTGAAAGCCTTCCGTTAATGCCAGATGCAGATCGATATAATTTAGAACCCAATCTCCCTTTTCCAAATCGAACCAGTGATGTTCACTGCCAACGGTTTTGGCGATCATTCGCGAATAACGGACATCAGGACAGTTTTTATTCCCCCAGTTGAACGAAATAATTGGGCGCCGGGAAATTAACCCTAAAATTGTTCTTGAATCCATTCCGCCGCTGAGAAAAACGCCGGGACGCAGGCGGTCGTTGCTCAATTGGGTAACACTTTTTCTTAATAAACGTCCAGTTTCTTCAACGGCATCATTGAATTTTACTTCTGGTTGAAATTTTATATCATTGAAAGTCCAATAGGGATGAATTGTAAAATGATGGCTTTGCAGATCATAGATGAGATAAGATGCATTGGGCAATAGCTGGATATTCTCGAAAAATGTGCGGTTGCCTAAAAGGTGCTGCAAGCGCATGTATTGCGCCAATGCTACTTTATCCAGAGTTTTTGGCAGATCAGCTGAAGAGAAAACCCCTTTCATTTCCGGAGCAAATGAAAAGAAATTTCCCCAGGATGAGTAATAGGTCGGATACAGCCCATGACGGTCATTGGTTATGATTACTTTTTTTTGGGAACGATCGAGAATGGCGATTATAAAGATCCCCTTTAAATGTTTTGCGAAATCTGCCCCATATTTTTCATAACTAATTAAAGCCCATTCTTCATCAGAGTATCTCTTGAGGTTCTGATCTGGTTTTGAATATAATTCCCCACTCAAGAAAGCGACCATTGATTTATCTTTATTCCAAACGCCTTTCTGATTGGCATTGAAAATCCCAATTCCCAACCGCCCCAGTAACACACCCAGTTCGGCATCTTCGTAAGAATCATTTTCGTACCATGGAAGATGACTCATCGATCTGATCATCTTTTCGCTAATCAAATTTAAGTTGTGCGTATGATTATGGGAAATAAATCCAAAAACACCACTCATGATAGTTCCTTCTAACAACGGTAAATGCCAACAGTAATGGAGTTATTATTCATGTCAAGTGGGTCAATAGTTTATTATATCAAACCCCTCTTGGTTCTGTGATTCCGCTTCCCAAATACGCGCACCACTTCACCGAAAGGGATGTAATCTGGTGCAGGTAAATTCTTTCGATCCTTAACGTAGACCAAAAGGGAAAGCTTTCCTCTGCCCATTATTAGATATATAATCAATGCAGTTGGAGTCTTTTTCATGAAAGTTGCAAACTTTTCGAAATTATTCGATCATTCGATAGTCCGCCCGCAAGCCACCCGCGCAGAAGTGATTGCGGCGGGGGAAACTGCGGCACGCTTGAAAACCGCCTCGCTAACTGTGCAACCCCATTACATCCAATTAGGATTGGAAGTGCTGCGCGGCAGCGGGGTGCTGCTTGGCACGGTGGTTGGGTTTCCGCATGGGAATGAAACACCGGTAATGAAGGAATTTCAAGCCAAAACGGTGATGGATATGGGTGCCCAGGAAATCGATATGGTGATGAATATCCCAGCACTTAAGAATGGCGAGCAGGATCTGTTTATTTAAGATATTGAACGTGTGGTGCGGGCAGCGCAGGGTGCAAAAGTAAAGGTAATTCTGGAAAATATTTTTCTGACGCAAGAGGAAAAATGGCGCGCCTGTTTATGGGCTGCCCAGGCTGGCGCTGCTTTTGTTAAAACATCCACAGCTTATGCTGAAGGAGGCGCTACCCTTGATGATGTACGATTGATGTACAAAGCCGTAGCAGGGAAATGTTTAGTAAAAGCCGCCGGAGGCGTTCGTAAAATTGATGAGATTTTGGCATTTCTGCAGGCGGGTGCGCGGCGATTTGGATCCACACGCACCGATCAATTTGTACAAGCCTATAAAGATTTGCCGGAAAACCAGCGCACTTTATTTTGCGAATTTTTAGAAGATCTTCGATTAGAGTAAATAAAAGTATTCTTCTCGTTATTTTATAAGGAAAAAAAGATTAACAACTTGTCTGGCGGGCATAAATATTGAAGATTGATCCCGATCATGCCCTGGCATGAGGTGAATTGGGTAATGTTATAATTTCCCCCTGCAATCTACCAGACGTCAAACCCTGCGATTAGTATCCATCACCATGCATAAGAAACCAAAGCTCTTCATTAATTTTTTATTATTCCTTGCTGCTGCTCTAATTATTGGAGGGTTCATTTTTTATCCCCGCTTGCAGCAGCGAATGGACACGCCATTAGGTCCGGGATTGGAGCTGCCAACCCATACATCAACCACAGTCAAAACTAATACCCCAGAGGCGGCAACCGGCACGGTGCCCATTTTGCCGAGTGAAGCGTCTGTATTCACGGCAACGCCAACAGGCACCTCTACCCCGGCTCCATTATGCGGAGGACCGCCGCTTATGTTCATTTTGGGTATTGGTGCTGACAGCGGGCAGGATTACATGTATGGGCTTGCCGATGCCATCCGCATTGCCCGCGTCGATTTCACCACTCCCAAGGTGACCGTGTTATCCATCCCGCGCGACCTTTGGGTGGAAATTCCTGATCTTGACCCTAAACGCAATGTCGATCACGGCAAGTTGAACCAGGCATATTTCTTTGGCGGCGAGGGCATGGGTTATTATTCGGGACCCGGCGGGGGACCGGGTTTATTGGCAAGAACCCTGGATTTGAACTTTGGCGTGCGGGTGGATCACTATGGCGCGGTCAATATGCAGACGTTCGTTAAAATTGTGGATGCTGTGGGGGGGATTGATGTATATTTGGAGAAACCTGTCGATGGACGTTCCAGTGATCCTGCCACAATCGATCTTGGTTTTTTTAATGCCGGGCAGCATCACCTGACCGGTGAAGAAGCGCTGCGTTTATCCCGTGTGCGTAAAAAATATAACGACTTTGCCCGGCAAGATTTTCAAACTATCGTATTGTGCGCCTTGAAAGAAAAACTAACCGAGCCTTCGGTTATTGTAAAAATTCCCAAGCTGATCTCAGCTTTTCAGGATTCTGTTCAAACTGATCTTACCCCTGCACAATTATTACAATTATCCTGCCTCATTCCTCAATTAGATCGTGAGAATCTGATCATGACCGGATTGCCTCAAGAATTATTCGAGCCCAGCCGGGTTTATAACGAGCGGCAAAAGAATACCACCTTTGTAATGGATGCCGATTATGAAGTGATTCGCCAATATATTGCACGTTTCATAGCTGGCGAATGGCCGGATCAGCCCGATGAACCCAGTTGTCCCTGAGCTTTCCAAACAGCCTGCTCTCGATATCCCCGGCTTATTACGGCAAGCTGGCTTGCGCCCCAATAAACGCCTGGGGCAAAATTTTTTAATGGATTCGGCTGCTTTGGATAAAGTTATTCAAGCGGCAGATCTTCACAAAGAGGATGTGGTTTTAGAAGTAGGTGCAGGTTTGGGAAGCCTCACCCGGTTACTGGCAGTTCATGCTTGCCGGGTGACAGCGGTCGAGGTGGATGAGCATCTTTTTCGGCTGTTAACTGAAATCATGTCGATTTATCCCAATGTTCATCTAGTGCAAGGAGATATTCTAAAGCTGGATCCGGTGGAATTAACAGCAGGAGATTTAGGAGAGAGTCATAAAGGAAATTATATCGTTGCGGCAAATATTCCGTATTATATTACTTCAGCGGTGATTCGGCATTTATTGGAAGCGCGCCGTCAGCCAGACCGTATGGTGCTTACCATTCAGCGGGAGGTTGCCGAGCGTCTCTGCGCTAAGCCGGGGGAAATGAGTCTTTTATCTCTCAGCGTGCAGGTGTATGGTCAGCCAAAAATTACTGCCCAGATTCCAGCAGGCGCTTTTTATCCTGTTCCCCAGGTCGATTCGAGTGTCGTGCAGATTGTATGTTTTGATGAACCGCTTATTCCCCGCCATCAATTGAAATTATTCTTTCGGTTGGCGAAAGCCGGGTTTAGCCAGAAACGGAAGACTCTCCGCAATGCGCTGGCTGGGGGTTTACACTTATCTCCGCAACAAGCTGGGGATATTTTGCAATCAGCTGCTATCGACCCTCAGCGGCGGGCTGAAACCCTATCTCTGGCGGAGTGGCACATACTGGTGGATGCTTGCGTATCTTTATCACGCCCAGATCAACAATAAAATTCCTGCCAGTGTGCGTAATCCTGCTGCCACCAGCAATGCACTGCGTAAATCCAATATACCCGCCAGGAGAGGCCCAAAGAGAGCGCCGCCAAGCATCCCCAGGTTGAGGGCGATATTATAGAGTGCCATGTGGGCTGGACGGTCATTTTCTGGGGTGCGTTCCATTAAACGGTTAATCAAGCCCCCTGTCACCATCCCGGAAATTAGGCCTCCGCCAAAAGAAGCTACCCAATATAATAAGGGTGTTCGGGCTAAGCCGGCGCAGAGGGGATAAAATCCCATTAGCAATGCACTATAAATCAATACTTTTCGATGACCGATACGCGCGCTAACCCGCCCAAGATTGATCGAGGCGATCATCATCGTCAAATAAAAGAGCGCATTGCCCAGGCTGATGTAAAAATCGCTCAGATGCATGACACGCACGTAATACAAAGGGAAAATGGCAACGGGCAGATATTGAAATGTATAGAATGCCAGGTAGGAAAGCATAAATGCGCCAAATGAACCGCGTAACAAATCTAAACGAAGGAGCGGTTTTTTGTTGTTTTCCTGCGATGTCTCAATTTCAAAAATTTTTGTTTCTGACCGCAGCCTTCCGATATGATAAGTACTGATACCCGCGCTCAATGCACCCAGGGCAAATACAATTTGATAGTTATCGGGGAATCGTATCCAATTTAGAATTTGACCGCAGAGAAGAGTGGCTGCTGTGGTGCTGAAGGCAAAAATCGCGTTGCGCTTTCCTACCACTTCACCGCGCCAATCGGAGGGGACTAATTCAGCAAGAAGCGTGTTAAATCCAACGTTCAAAAATGTGACCGGCGCCGACATCACCAGGGTGATGATAATGATCACCCATATCTCAGCAGTTGGATGTAGCCACCAGGCAAGCGGGACGATTGCGATATATCCAATCCTCTGCCAGAAAGCTGACCAAAAAGATATCCGGATGAGCGGTTTCCCTTCCAGCCACCTGCCGGCTGGCAAAGAGAGGAATAAATTCATCAATGCAGGACCTGCGGTTAAAAGGCTGACCTGAAAGCCGGTAGCTCCCCGCCGGGCAGCATAGATTGCCAGGAATGCCAGGGTACTCCCGGTGAGCACACCAAACCAAAAGATGTCCCCATATAAATGACGAAAATTGTGCGCTAAGCTGGCAGAGAGAAGGGTTGATTGGCGCATTAAGACGATATTGTACCGCTTTCTATTCCGCAGCGTTATACTGGTAGAAGTTGGGAATATAAAAATCATCGGTATTTCGGGCTTCCCTGAATACCGATGATATCGAACTCGAGGAAAATTTACTTGATTTTGCTGGGACCGATCGATGTTTTATGCATTCACACATGTGAGGTCAAATCAATTAAGATGCACGCCTCACAATATCCTCGGATGCTGATCAACCGCATCGGCTAACTCTTTACGCGTGGTAATGTTTGCTCTTGGGAATCGATTCCTTAGCGCATGTCATCGTTAAATCATTGACATTTAAAACATTTTTGTTAAATCTTCAGCGGCGCGGTGCATTTCGAGGAACATAAGGCCGAGTTTTGCCTGTTCCCGCGCCAGTACGGTTAATACAGCTTCTTCCCCAACTGAGACGAGGACAACATAGCCCTTCTCGCCTTTCACATATACTTGCTGTAAAGAGCCGCGTCCAAGTTCTGAGGCAATGCGCTCTCCC
>JAAZNS010000342.1 GCA_012798185.1 Chloroflexota bacterium
AATCAACTACAAATCTGACATTATCAGGTAATCTTCTAACCAGCGGCAGATACTCTTCCTCAATATGAGCTATGATCATCAGATCATGATGAACCTGTGATGATTCTTCGCCATCAAATAGAATTGCGAACCAACCGCCTGCCAGACTAATATCGCCATTTTTCCATCCGGACTGTGTTTCTGCTGGATCAAATGCACCACAGTCCGCAGTACAACAGTAATCCATTTTGTATCGATTTCCTGACACATTGAATGGCAATCGCTTTTTAAAATCCTTTGCTGCAGCGGTATCGTTCAGCAACGCTGGAATAACCACATCATTGGCTTTTATTACAATTCGTGTTGGCATTTTATTATTTGCTCCATACAGCAACATTCACCTGTCGATTACTACTGGAGAACCAAGTAAGAAATAGCAGAGCGCTGCACGGAATCTATTATAGTTTCCGTACAGCGTACTCGCAAGAATTTTAGGGCTATCTGAACTTGCCAAATCAAACTTTTTTTGCTTGCATTAACTATTTGTACTGCCCCGAAGAAATCCATTACAGTAGATAATTTTGTTAATCCAAATCTTCTCCATTGGTTTCTATAACTTTCTTATACCAATAGAAAGATTTTTTACGGGAACGACTTAAAGTACCATTTCCATGATCATCTCGATCAACATAGACAAAACCATAACGCTTGCTCATTTCGCCAGTGCCAGCCGATACTAAGTCTATGGGTGCCCAGGTAGTATACCCAAGTAAATCAACACCATCTATCTCAACCGCATCTTTCAGAGCTTTGATGTGAGATCTAAGGTATTCGATCCTATAATCATCATTAATTGAACCGTCTTTTTCAACAACGTCTGCTGCTCCTAAGCCATTCTCTACAATAAATAATGGCTTTTGATAACGATCATAGATATCATTTAATGCGATTCTCATTCCTAATGGATCAATCTGCCAGCCCCACTTTGATCTGGACAAATACGGATTGGCTTCTCCATGCAGCAGTTTTTCTCCGTCACTAGATTCAACAGCAGCCGATACATGGGTTTGATAATACGAAAATGAGACAAAATCCACCGTATTGTTTTTCAGTAATTCCTCATCACCAGGTTCGAATGGAACTTTAAACCCTTTTCTTTCAAATTCTTTCAAAGCATAATTTGGGTAGGTTCCACGAGATTGAACATCAATGAAGAAACAGTTTTTGTGTGTATCTTGTCTGGCTTTGAAAACATCTTGTGGATTGCATGTTTTGGGGTAATAGATTCCTCCCGCCATCATGCATCCAATCATAATGTCTGGATCAATTTCATGGGCAATCTTTGTTGCTAATGCACTCGCAACTAACTCGTGATGAGCAGCAGTATATAAAGCGTGATATTTATTTTCATCTTCTCCAAAGCATATTCCGGCATTTAAAAATGGGAAAAGAAGAATCACGTTAATTTCATTAAATGTTAGCCAATATTTGACCAGCCCTTTGTATCTGCTAAAAAGTGTTCTGGCAAGTTTCTCATAAAAAGATATTTGCTTTCGATTTCTCCACCCGCCATACTTTTTAATCAAATTCATAGGGCAATCGAAATGTGTAATTGTCACCAGCGGTTCAATGTTGTATTTTTTACATTCTTTAAAAATTTCTTCATAGAACTGCAAACCGGCTTCATTTGGCTCTTCATCATCGCCATTAGGGTAAATTCGGCTCCATGCTATCGACATGCGATATACTTTAAATCCCATTTCAGCCAATAATTTAATATCCTCTTTATAATGATGATAAAAATCAATTGCCTCAAGTGCCGGATAATAATGTGCATCATCAAGCTCATACATTTTCTTCAACCCTTTAGCAACAGCTAATCTATCTTCTCCATACGGTAATACATCAACATTTGCCAAACCTCGACCATCTTCATTGTATGCACCTTCACATTGGTTGGCAGCGGTAGCTCCTCCCCATAAAAAGTTTTCATTTAATGACATATCCACTTCCTCCATTTTTATAATGCTGTCTCTTAGCTTAGTCTTTCATCCATTTGTTTTTCAACAGTCTTAATCTCTCTGTTCTACTCTAAATCTGTCAATAACCCATTCCTCTTTGATTGATAATGATAGTAGTCTACAAGGGATATCTGTTTAATATTAGCTTTTTGCATCGACTCGACGAGATAACTTCCCAATCACCGGTACAGCAAGGATACAAAGCAAAGCAATAATCATCGATGCAATTAAAGGTGTGGAATATGAATTTGTTAAATCATATATATATCCAACTACTGTTATTGATACAGATGCACTGATACTGGTAAACATTGAAAGAGTCGAATTTGCCTGCCCGAATTGGGCATCCCCGTATATTGATCTGACCGTTGAAGCTGCAGGGATGGTAACGGAAAAAATTACGCCAAACAAGAAAGAACCTAGCAGCAGAAGATAGATATTGTTGGTGAATAAAAGTAAAATCAAAGCGCCTGCAATATTAATGAACGCCATCACCACAGTGCCAACAAATGAATTAGCTTTGTCGCAAATCGCTCCAATAATGAATTTGAATGTTAAATTGCCTACCATTACAGCGGAGAGCATCAGCGCACCTACATTAGCAAAACCAATTGACTCTGCATAACCAGAAAAATGATGAGATACTCCACACAACAATGCTAAACTAAAGAACACAAGGCAAACCAGAATATATAACGGTTGAAAAAAACGTAATTTGCGATATTTTGAGCTCTGTTCAGCCACCTCTTTTTGAGCAATCTGATCATTTTCGTGTGCTTCTGGACCCATTTCGCTTGGTTCAATTTTTAGTATCAGCATTGCAGGGAAACAAAATATCAAAATTAAAGCTGCAACAATAATGTAGCAAACCTGATATCCATAATTATTAATCAAATTTGAAAACAGTGGGGAAAATAATGCTCCCGCTATTCCCGTCATGCTCATAACAAAACCAATAATCGTTGAACGACCTTTTTTAATATGATTACCAATAATCAGGTATATTAATGGATAATAAAAACACGCACTCCCCAATCCGCGGAAAAAGCCAAGAAGATTATATATCCATACCGAATTCGCTCGCGCCATCAATACGGTAGCGACCGCAGTAATAATACTGCCAATGATAATGATCTTTTTAACATTTAGTTTTTTAAGTGCAGAATTAACTAATGGGCTGAAGAGTCCTTGCGTTATCCCTGTTATTGTTGCGCATAAAGCTACAGCACCTCGCCCAACATTCAATGCAGCTGAAACAGGTGTATAGAAAACACCATTTGCATTTGGAACAATGCCCATACTCGCTATAGCTAAACCACTACACGCA
>JAAZNS010000343.1 GCA_012798185.1 Chloroflexota bacterium
CAAATCCAGCGATGGCGCTGAATGTAAAAATCCTCGGGTTTTAGGAAAGGAGCAACATCATAATAGGCTTCAGGGTTAATGAGAATCGCGCCTAATACAGCTTCTTCCGCTTCACGGCTGTGCGGAACACCTGGAATATCAGAAGGAATCGATTCTAGAGGAGGATTATCATCCATAAAACTTGATACAGTTTTTCCCCATCGCTAAGAATGTTGTGGATGGGTTATTCGTTGAGGCTGGTTAAAAAAACCGGGGGTAATAGCCTGGAAAATGGGCGCACCCCGGTGATTCAACACCGATGATTATGATAGTTAAGGCATGTCTATTTTTTATCTTTCTTGTCCTTATCTTCTTCATCATCATCTTTATTTTCATCCAGATCGAGTTTTTCCAAAAAATCTTCAAATACGGATAATCGATCTTCACTGATGTCGATTTCGGGTTCTTCGATCTTCTCAGGTTTCGCTGGCTTAGTAATGGGCGAAGGAGGTTCCTCTTTAAGGTTTTCTTCCGGGGTGATACCTGCAGCATCTAATACAGAGCGGGCGACATAAATCGGTACATGGGCGCGGACAGCGAGGTTAAGGGCATCGGAGGGACGTGAATCAATATCTAGAATATGCCCATCAACTTCTACAACAATATTCCCGAAGAATGTGTCATCCTTTAACGCCGATATTTCCACCCGAATCACTCTGGCGTTTAATGCAGTGAAGACGTTTTTTAATAAATCGTGAGTTAGAGGACGGATTACTTCGACTTCTTGTAAAGAAATCGTGATGGCTTCTGCCTCATATACACCGATCCAAATTGGTAAATAACGATCGGCATTCACTTCGCGCAGAATCACGATCCGCTGCTGAGACATCAAACTGACCCGGATACTATCGATGACGACTTCTACCATGTCGATAGACATAAAACACTTTCCCTTTACAAACCAATGAATATTCTTTCTTATTCTAACACGGGCGTGTCATCGACGAAAGGTGGATTTCTTGAATGGCACGTAAAATCATTTTTACGATGGAGATTATTAGATAAAAGTCGTGGAAAGTTATTGGCTGTTGTTCAGAATCCAGCCATTTAAATCGAAACCATACTTTGATCTATTGCTGCCCTTGGTTTATTTACTGCGATAATTACTGATCATTAAAATCTTAAAAACTAATTTTAAGATTTAGTAAAAATTAACGGTGAATCGTTTGCCTGTTTTTTTGATTAGGGATATAATTTTTTTACATTTCAGGTGGAATCCATTATTAATAAAGCGAGAAAACGAATCATACTAGTTTAGATTCTTTTGGTGATAAAAGGACTGAAGGAGAGTAAAATTGCAGCAATCGATGAAGAAATCTCCGATAATAGTGGGGAAGAAATCAAGTTTTTGGGATATCACGGTTTAGGAAGTATTACAGGATGACCAGGATTTTATGGATTGAAGGAAAACGGGCGGAAAGCTCAACATTTGTTTCTGGTTTGAGAAAAAAGGGTTACGACATAAAGATCGTTGCCACAGGGGCAGAAGCCGAAAAGCAATTGCCCATCATCGACCCTGACCTGGTTATTTTAAATGCAGCATCGCTGCATTCCACAGGCAAACGTATCTGCCGTTCACTTCGTGAGATGATGAATGGGATTCCAATCCTGCTCATCGCTAATGACGAATTCCCTCCACCGGACGATATTTGTGCGAATGTTGTATTGACTTTACCTTTTACCGAACGAAAATTATTAAACCGCATCAAACCATTAATTACCGGGGAAGGGAATAATATGCTCCATGTGGGAGCCATCCGGCTGGATATGGAACGTAAAAGGGTGCGCTGCCAAGGCAGGGAAGCCCGCTTAACCCCGCGTTTAGCGTTGATCCTGCAAATATTAATGCGCCAGCCCGGTGTGGTGGTAAACCGGGATGCTTTATTCCGAGAAGCCTGGAGCACCGATTATACTGGCGATACACGCTCCTTAGATACGCATATCAACTGGCTACGTCGTGCGATCGAGGAAGACCCCCGCAACCCGGAATTTATAAAAACCTTACGTGGGGTAGGCTATCGTCTGGATGTGTAAGGTCGAGTGGCTGATAAAAAAGTCAAAATGTCAAGTTGCACGAAGTGTGTTTTACGAAGTAAAGCGAAACATCGAATTTTCTGATGAATTTTGGGGGAAATAAATTGCCGTTGATGTGCTGCCAAGAATTCGGCTGCTGATATTTTTGCTAAAGCTGGATAATGAACGCCATCAACTGCCGGTAATTCAAGCGATTGATTAATGGATATATCGAATCATGAATTTTACTGAGACGATTGTGAATATATCGCTGATGATGGTTTATTTTGCTGTAGATTTTAACTTTGGATGTTTTATTCTATCAATATCTGCTCCTGCTTGCCGTTGATCATTGTCATGCGCACGACGATGGGATGTTTGACAAGATGAGAAGGAATGGATAATCTGGGTGGGATTGTTTTTCGCCTGAAGGGACGAACGGCTTGCGTTATGCTATGATAGATATGATCGGGAGTATAAACCCCTGCTTCCAAGGAATCCAAAGATGGAAGCAATAATGAGTCGATTTCGATACTCTCTGCCTTTCGAGTTATCATACCTGCCCAATCTGGATTAACGGGGAAATTCGGTTGTTCTCCAATTTCTAGGTTTTTCTCCGAATCGAAGACCTGTTGAATGAATGGCGGACATGAGCCGGATAACAATCTATTTTTAGTGGTATGAATGGCGCGCCAGGTTATATCATTGGCGATAAAATGACGCCCTAATTGTGCAGCCATAGCAGAGGTGGTGCCGGATCCGCAGAAGAAATCTGCCACGATATCTCCCGGATTTGAGGAGGCGAGAATGATCCTTTCCATTAAGGCAGCAGGTTTTTGAGTAGGATAGCCGGTGCGCTCATTATGCAGACGCGCGACAACCGGAAAATACCACCAATCTTCAGGGACTTTACCGCGCGCAAGGTCGGGGATTTTTCCAAATCCGGCTTTGGCAGAAGATGAGAACGTTTTTATTGTCGTAGGATCATACGGCTGCCGAACGGCGTCTACATTAAAAGTGTATTCGGGGCTTTTTGTGTAAACCAGGATGGTGTCATGTTTCCGGTTAAACGCGCTGCGTATGGGAGATGGTCCGTGATAAACCCAAACGATTTCGTTCAAAAATTGTTCGGCGCCAAAAATTTCATCCAGTATCAAGCGCGCATATGCGTTGGCATGCCAATCCAGATGCAGATAAAGCGTCCCGGTTGGAGATAGTAAACGGTGCATCAGTACCAAACGCGGATAGAGCATATCCAGGTAAGTGTCGATATCCTGCCAATGATCGGTGTATCCCTCGGCTAACTGCCACTCTCTGGGCCGACGGGAATCCTCGCCCCTGCCAATACGCGCTGGATAATGCCGGTTCGAAAAGAATGGCGGATCGGCATAGATCAGCGGAATCTTTCCCTCGTATTGAGGCATCAGTGCTGAAATCACTGCCAAATTATCCCCCCATATAAGGCGGTTGGGAAAATCATCTGCTGCACCTGACGGCGGGTAACCAGTCCCCTGGGGGAAAATTACGCTCTCCGTTTTTAAAAAACCCTGGATTGGCGCAGGTTGTTTTTTGGTTTCCCAGGTAAGCAAGGGAGGCATTGTATCAATCGAGAATCAACAATCGAGAGTAATTTTTATGATTGAGGGGCTGACCTTAAAGCAAGCTGTTACTCTGAGCGAAGCGAAGGGTCTTTTTATTATTATAATTGGGATGTTTCGCTGCGCTCAACATGACAAAATCAACTTTTTGGAAAGCCCCTCGTTTCACAGCTTTATTTTTTGAATTTCGCCTTCAAGATTTCTTCCAGGGTTGGCTGTCCGATTTCCTGCAGCTCGTAGCGCACACGCTGGTAGGGTTTGTTGATCTTTACAACACGGGTTAGATCGATAGGGGTACCAATCACAACCAGGTCAGCATCCGAGCGGTTGATGGTTTCTTCCAGTTCTTTGGTTTGCTTTTCGCCATAACCCATAGCGGGCAATACGTTGCCTGTCTTAGGGTATTTTGCAAAGGTGTCTTTAATAGAGCCAACTGCAAAGGGGCGCGGGTCGATGATTTCGGCAGCGCCAAACCGTTTTGCAGCTACCCAGGCAGCACCGTATCCCATCTCACCGTGGGTAGTGGTGGGGCCATCTTCCACTGCCAGTATCCGTTTTCCACGGATGGCTGCAGGGTCATCTACAAACAACGGGGAGGCGGCTTCGATAATCTGCGCTCGCGGGTTAATCGCATTCAGGTTATCCCGCACGGTGATTACATCGGCTGCGTTTGCAGTATCCACTTTATTGATCACGAAAACATCGGCAGACCGGGCGTTGGTTTCGCCGGGATGGTATGACAATTCATGACCAGGGCGGTGAGGGTCTGCGACCACGATGAGCAGGTCGGGGGTATAGAATGATAAATCGTTGTTGCCGCCATCCCAAAGGATGATATCCACTTCCTGCTCTGCCTGGCGTAAGATGCGTTCATAATCTACGCCGGCGTAAACAATTACGCCGTTATCCAGGTGGGGCTCATATTCTTCCCGTTCTTCGATGGTGCATTCGTACTTATCCAGGTCTGCGTAGCTTGAATAGCGCTGTACAGCCTGTTTCACCAGGTCGCCATAGGGCATGGGGTGGCGGATGGCAGCTACTTTGTAACCCATATTGATTAGGATTTTCGAAACTCTGCGGGTTGTTTGGCTTTTGCCGCAGCCTGTGCGCACAGCACAAATTGCCACAACCGGTTTGGTGGATTTGACCTGGGTGCGGGCAGCACCCATTAAGATAAAATCAGCGCCGGCAGACATGGCTGTGGAGGCTTTATGCATCACATCTTGATGGAATACATCGCTGTATGCGAAAACCACCTGGTCGACTTTATTTTCACGGATCAATTTGGTCAAGTCAGATTCCGGATAAATCGGGATGCCTTTTGGATACAGCTTCCCTGCCAGTTCGGGAGGATAGAGCCGCCCTTCAATATTTGGGATTTGAGTTGCTGTGAAAGCAATTACTTCGTAATTTTCATTATCCCTGAAGCAGACATTAAAGTTATGAAAATCGCGCCCAGCGGCGCCCATAATAATGATACGGGTATTGGTCATAGGTTATGATTTTTCTCCTTTACAAAGATTTTTTCATAATTCCAATCAAATTACACCCAATAAAATTCTCATTATTGAAATAAAAAGATCAAATATGCACACACCTGATCTTTTTCAATTGCCTCATATCACATAACTTGCGGTGCTTTTATTCCCAAAATGGTCAGCACGTTGGCGATGGCTTGCCGTGCAGCTGCTACTAAACGCAGCCGTGCTGACTTGATATCGGGTTCTGCTTTCAACACCGGACACTGCATATAGAAATCGTTAAAAGAACGGGCTAATTCATAGGCTAAATTAGTCAAATGCAGCGGTTTATATTCCTGCGCGGCTCTTTGTATTTCTGCCGGCAGGCGGGAAATTAAATCGATCAATTGTACTTCACTAGGTTCCAGGTCGTATTGCGGTGCTGTCGAATCGGGTAAATCGCCGTCCATGCGGCGCAAGATGCTGTTGGCGCGCACATGGGCATATTGGATATAAGGGGCTGCCTGCCCATTAAAATCCAGGGCGCTTTTCCAATCGAAGGTGACGATCTTGTTGTTATCCCGCGCCAGCATAGGGTATTTGATAGCGCCAAGTGCTACCATATGAGCTACTTCCTGCATGGTTTCGGAATTCAATTCGGGATTTTTTTCTTTTACCACTTCCAACGCCCGGTTTTCTGCCTCGCGAACCAGGTCTTCTAACAACACGACGGTGCCTTCTCTTGATGCAATGGTAACATTCCCGGGCAAGTTTACGATTTCATAGCTAAGATGGTAACAGCGTTCAGACCAATCAGGATGCCCCATAACCGCTAGGGTTTTATATATTTGCTGCAAATAGAGCGACTGGCGTACATCGATGACATAAATCGAGCGGTCGGGGTTGAATTTTTCGAATTTTTCAATCGCCAGCGGTAGATCTTTGGTGGAATAGAGCGAGGTGCCATCGGAGCGTAAAATAACCAGTACCCGGTAAGTTTCTTTCTTTAACCCCAGGAGATCATCCAAGCGGATGATTACCGGTCCTTCCGGGCGTTCATCGATAGCGATTCCTTTTTTGATCAATTCTTCCACCAGTTTTTGACCGGGCTTTTCTAACTCGTGGTCGTAGAATATATTGTCGAAACGGACACCGAGCAAGTTGTAGATTTCATCGAAACCATCTAGCGACCACTGGCGGGATTCCCGCCATAGCGCTATCACCTCTTCATCGCGTTGATCCCAGCGGGCAAACAATGCGCGCACTTCATTTTCTGCCTCGGGACTTTCTTCCATGCGGTGATTGGCTTCCGCATACAGGTCGCCCATCCAGCGCGTTTTATCCTTCCCGGGGCGTTCTCCCAGGTGGTATTTTTGGTAATTCCATAACCATTTAATTACATGCAATCCGGTGTCGTTGATATAGTTGGCGCGGATCACATCATAACCAGCGGCTTCCAGGATATTGCAGATAGCATCGCCAATGACCACGTTGCGCAGATGACCGACATGGAAGGCTTTGTGAGTGTTGGGTTGAGAAAACTCAACCAGAATGCGTTGCCCTTTAGCTTCACCCCAGCCGAATTTATCGCCTTGAGTCAATACCGTATCCACTACCCGCTGGCTGAAATCGGCAGTAGAAAAATACAGATTCAGATAACCTTTCACGGCTTCCACACGGCTAAATCCTGAGGGTAATGTAATGCTGGCTGCAATTGCGTTGGCAATTTCTTGAGCAAGCGAAGCTACATTGAGCTTTTGCGGTTGACCGGTTTTATTGAGACGAGCCTCTTGGGCTGCGAGCTGGAAAAATGAAGTCGAAATACCCCATTCCCCGCTAAATGGAATGGCGTTCCAATGAATTTTTTCGGGAATGGTAAGTCCCTTTTGAGCGATGATGTTTATGATTTGCTCTTCGATGGCGTTCTGTTCAGTTTGAAACATTATGTTTTATCCCAAAATACTGGAATTTCCTTGCAGCAGCAGGTCTGCAATAGGATAATTCTTCAGGGTATGCGTGGGTGATTATAACATGTCTGGTAAAGCTGCCTGATGGACCTTGACGGTAATTAGTGGAGAGGTAAAATCGTTTCGAAGTAAAACAAAGGAGAGATTATGGTATTGACAGTATTGAATTCACCACTCGAGCTGCCCCCGCATTACGATCCAGCCAAGGCAGCTGATATTTGGCGTGTTCCGTATCTTCAACGAGCTCAAGAGGCAGTCATGTGGGCTAAAAAGAATGACATCCTGCCTGCTGCCCTGGATAAACAGCGTATTGCATTGATGCTGGTTGATGTCCAAAATACGTTTTGCTTGCCCGAGTTTGAATTATTCGTCGGCGGGAGATCGGGTACAGGTGCCATGGATGATAACCGCCGTTTGTGTGAATTCATTTATCGAAACATGAGGTCGATTACGAAGATCATCGCCACCCTGGATACACATCAAGCAGTTCAAATATTTCACGCAATTTATCTAATTAACGATATGGGAGAACACCCTGCCCCGATGACGATGATCTCTTACGATGATGTTATGCAGGGAAAATGGAAATTCAATTCCAACCTGGCAGACAGCCTGGGTATAAAACCTGAAGATGGTCAGCGTCATCTATTGTATTATGTGCAGTCGTTAAAAAATAAGGGCAAATATGATCTGACAATTTGGCCATACCATGCGATGCTGGGGGGTATTGGCCACGCTCTGGTGGCTTCGGTAGAAGAGGCATTATTTTTCCATACGATTGCCCGCAACAAGCAGGTAGATTTTGAAATAAAAGGAGAGAATCCGCAAACCGAGCATTATTCGGTCATCCGCCCGGAAATTATGCATGGAGCGGATGGCAGGCTACTTGGTAGGCATAATTCAAAATTCCTGCGGGTGGTTGAGGAATATGATGCTTTAATCATAGCCGGCCAAGCCAAGAGCCATTGCGTGGCATGGACGGTCGAAGATTTGCTTGAAGATATCAATGCTCATAATCCCAACCTAGCAAAAAAGGTCTATTTGCTGGAAGACTGCATGTCTGTGGTGGTTATTCCCGGCGTGGTGGATTATACGGAACAGGCGGAAGCCGCCTTTCAACGCTTTGCCGAAGCCGGGATGCACCGCATTATCTCAACCGAGCCAATGGCGAATTGGCATTAATCGATTTGCCTTTTCGATTTTCATTCTCTCCTCTTGTTTTATAATGAATAGATGACGGGAATACCACCTTACAAAATAATCAGGTTATTTGGATATACAATATCTCCATTGACATTTAGTTTGAAATATGCGATACTAACTTTTGAACAATGTGGTTGCCATGTTCAAAGAGCAGCCATTATTCACCTCTTGCTATCCCACTGAAGAGGAGGTGATGCCACAATGTGTGACAGTAGTATCTTACGAAGCGCTGCGGCATCCCTCCTGGTAACAGTATAGGAAGCCGCAGCGCTGCAGGGAGCCGTCCAAAAGACGGCTTCTTGTTCTTATTGGCATGCTTCTAAATTGGTAACTAGTTGCTATCGGCTGAAAGCTGATAGCTGATAGCATAAAGCTTCTCTTAACCTGATGAGGTATAATCTAATTGATCAACCCCAAATGAAAGGAGCCTATGGCAGAGAAAAAGATCCGCGTCCTGGTTGCCAAACCTGGGCTAGATGGTCATGATCGCGGAGCAAAAGTAGTCGCCCGCGCCTTGCGGGACGCAGGTATGGAAGTGATCTATACCGGTTTACGTCAGACTCCAGAAATGATCGCTGAAGCGGCATTACAAGAAGATGTCGATGTGGTGGGATTATCGATTCTGTCAGGTGCACACATGGCGTTGGCGCCAAAAGTTATCGAATTATTGAAATTAAATGGTCAGGATCATGTCCGGGTTTTCATTGGCGGCATTATCCCTGATGAAGATATTGTTACATTAAAGGAAATGGGTGTAACCGGTATTTATGGACCTGGAACGACTACTGAAGAGATTATTCGTGACATTCGTAAAGCAGTTACCGAAAAATCAAAATGACTGCTGCTGCATCAAGAAGATTTGGAAAAATATTGTATGAACTTAACGGCTTCTGTTTTAGCCGGTGATCGCCTGGCAATTGCCCGGTTAATGACCCAGGTTGAGAACGCAACGAAGGAAGGTTTGGCTGAATTAGAAGGATTATTTCAGTATACCGGTAAAGCACATATCATTGGCGTAACTGGTGCGCCCGGAGTGGGAAAATCTTCCTTAGTTAATCATTTAGCCCGCTATTTTCGTCATCCATCACAAGAAAAAGCGCCTTGTACCGTGGGGGTTATTGCGGTTGATCCATCCAGCCCTTTTACTGGGGGAGCAATCCTTGGTGATAGGGTGCGTATGCGTGATCTGGCGGGTGATCCAGGTGTTTTTATCCGCTCAATGGCTACCCGCGGCTCTTTAGGCGGCTTGGCGAATACAACCGCAGGATTAATCCAGATTTTGGATGCTGCAGGATACCAGCTAATCTTCGTTGAAACTGTAGGTGCAGGGCAAACCGAAGTGGATATTGCTCGTTTAGCGCATACCACTCTAGTGGTGGAATCGCCGGGTTTGGGGGACGACATTCAAGCAATAAAAGCAGGTATTTTGGAGATTGCCGATATACTGGTGCTTAATAAAGCCGATCATCCTGGTGCAGAAATTGCCGAAAGTGCATTGCGCAATGCATTACAATTTGCACCAGTGACCCAGCATAATTCTTACCATCATGGCGAAAAGCCGAAAAATCAAAAGAAGATTGAGATATCTGTAAACGAAATTTCCTGGACGATACCCATTTTGCGTACGGTTGCATCAGATGGCAAAGGCATCGCAGAAGTTGCCGCACAAATCGAATGCCATCGGGATTATTTGATCACTACCGGTGAATGGACAAAGCGGGATCAGATAAGACTGCAGTCGGAATTGGAATCGTTGCTGCAAAGCAGTTTAATGCAGCGCTGGCGGAATTCGGTATCTGAAACCAGTTACCAGGAAGTATTGAATCAATTAATCAATCGAGAAATTTCTACAACGCAAGCAGTAAATCTACTCATCGATGGAGGTTTTTCCCAATGATACTTGGTGAAAGACTGCGCTTACGGGCTGTGGAAAAAGAGGATATCGACAGATTTGTCACCTGGTTGAATGACCCTGAAGTGAGGGAAGGTGTTGCCATCTTTTTGCCTCTTTCTAAGCATGAAGAGGAGAAATGGTTCGAAACTACTATGGCAAAACCAGCTACCGAACACCCATTTGTCATAGAAATTAATGACGACGGGAGCTGGAAACCAATCGGCGATTGTGGCTTTTTCGAGATCGATTGGCGCAACCGCTTTGGGGAAATTGGGATATTCATCGGAGAGAAGCAATACTGGAATCAGGGTTATGGCAGTGAAGCTGTTCGAATGTTATTAAAACATGGTTTCAATACGTTGAATTTAAATCGGGTTTTTTTACGGGTTTTCGAAGATAACCCGCGTGCTATCCATGCCTATGAGAAGGTCGGATTTATTCATGAGGGGCGCTTGAGAAAAGCAGAATATCGAAATGGCAGATATATTGATATATTATTAATGAGTGTATTGAGAGAGGAATGGAATAATAGCAGGTGAACTATGACCACTAGTCGTACTTACAAAGATTCAATGATGTTTTATGGTGGGATCAAATTATTTGCCGGAACAGGGTGTCCACATTTAGCAAGTCAAATCGCAGAATACCTGCATATCCCCTTAAGTGGATGTGATATTACGCTTTTCCCCAACGACAATTTATTTGTGCAGCTGCATCAAAGCGTACGCGGGCAGGATGTGTATGTCATTCAAACTACATCTCCACCTGTGCAACGTAATCTCATGGAATTATTGATCATGCTGCAAACTATGCGCCTGGATTCGGCAGGCCGCGTGACAGCTGTGGTTCCATATTTATGTTATGCCCGCTCGGATAAAAAAGATAAACCTCGGGTGCCGATTACTGCGCGACTGGTTGCCGAAATGATTGAAATTGCCGGCGCAGAGCGGTATATGACGCTCGATCTTCATGCCGGGCAAATTCAAGGTTTTTTCTCAATTCCCGGAGATGTCCTTTCTGCGTTTCATATACTTACAGTTCATATCCGTAAAAGATTACCTGATATGAAAGATCCAGTCGTACTGGCTGCCGATTTGGGATTTGCTAAAAAAGGCAGGAATTTTGCTGCATCTATAGAAGCACCTATTGCATTTATTGAAAAACGCCGTACCGGCAGGGAGGATAATCCAGAAGCGTTAACACTTATTGGCGATGTGCGCGGCAGGGATGTTATTATTGTTGATGACGAGGTGGATACAGGTGGCTCGATTTGTCAGGCAGTAGAATTAGCCCAAAAAAGCGGGGCTAGGAATATTTACCTTGTATTCGTACATCCCATATTAACCTCCGGCGCGCCAGAAAAGTTAGCGCAATTGCCGATTTGTGAAGTCATTACCACCGATTCTGTGCCGATATCAGAAGAGAAAAGAGCAGTTTTCGGTGATCGCTTGAAGGTTCTCAGTGTGGCGCCTCTGCTTGGGGAGGTTATCTTACGCGCTCATGAGGGACGGAGCGTAGGTGAAATGTTTGACGAATAATCTATGCCGGAACTTCCCGAAGTTGAGACCATTGTCAGATTTTTAAGGGAGGGCAGGGATGATAAGCCCTCCCTTTATGGTTTTAGAATTGAAAAAGCTACCGTTCTTTGGGAACGAAGCCTGGCTTTTCCCAAACTGGAAGAATTTCTTCAAAATATCAGCGATCAAATCATTACATCCATTTCAAGACGGGGAAAATTCATCCGCGTAGAATTACAAAATAATTACTTCATAATTCATTTGCGGATGAGTGGAGATTTATGGGTTGAACCGGAGACGACACCACCAGGGCTGCACCATCGCTGGATGCTGCATTTCGGTAACGGTTGGCGGCTGGCATTTAACGATCCACGAAAATTCGGACGCGCCTGGATGGTGGCTGACGATCAATCAATTTTGGGAAATTTGGGTCCGGAGCCTTTTGATAAGACGTTAACCGCTGATGCTTTCTTTAAACAGCTGCATCATTGCCGCCGGCAGCTTAAACCGTTATTAATGGATCAAACCTTTCTTGCAGGGCTGGGTAATATTTATACCGATGAAGCGCTGCATTTAGCGAAACTGCATCCAATGCTCGTTTCCAATAATTTAAGCGAAGCCCAATGCGCAAAACTGCTTGCTGCCATAAGGCAGGTTTTACGCGAAGGTATTGTCCGTCAAGGAGCCAGCATCGACTGGGTTTACCGCGGGGGTGATTTCCAAAAATATTTCCGCGTTTATCAGCGAACAGGAAAACCCTGCCCAGTTTGTACCACACCAATTGAACGAATTACGCTTGGTCAAAGAAGTACGCATTTTTGTCCCATCTGCCAGAAAATGTAAGGGCGATCTTATCTATAAATTCCAACCCCCTTTTCTTTTTAATGAGATTCCAAATATGTTAGGATAGAAAAAAACAGTATATTTTCGAAGAAAAATCTGTATACTTAACATATTCGGGTGAAAAACATATGAACTTAACTCCTGTAGTGATCACGGGTATTGTGTTTCTATTGGTGGGAATCGCCATTGGCAGCCTGCTCAGCGGTTTGAATAAAGACACTAGTGAGAAATCGTCCCCGCAGCCTGTAGATGAGGGGGAATGGGTAGAATGTGTATCATTGGTTAGCGATAAAGAAGGGAAAGAAATATTTCCGAAATTTGATGGAGAAGTAATTAAGCAAAAAGATGAGCTGCCTCCTCAATATCGTGAGACCTTAGTGAAAGCATTAGGCGCAGTAAATAAATGGCTGGGTGAACCGGTGAGTGAACCGCCAGCTGTTATTCAGAAAACACCTCCACCTGAGGCAGCACTACCTGTTGCGACCGATACTTCAGTTGTCAGCCCAGAAATATTCATTAAACCGGCTGCTCCTCCACCAGCCAAAATCAGCATGAATCCAATCGATTTTTTTACAAAAGCTTTACAATCGGATGTAAAAACTGTAAAACCAGCCCCTAAAAGCATTGTTGCTCAAATCGATGAGATTCTTCAGGAGAAATTGCTTGGCACCCCTATGGAGAAACGAGGTGTTCGCTTGGTGGAATTCCCTAACCAAGGCATGGTAGTTTTAATCGGTTTGGATAAATATGAAGGGGTGGACGAAGTTCCTGACGAAGAAATTCGCCAGCTTATTCGCAGTGCAGTGAAGGAATGGGAAGCGCGGTTTGAATCGGGTTAAAAATAGGGGGGTAAATTATTTGGGAGCTTTCAATAAAGAAGGCATTTTCTTTTCAAAAGATTGAATAAGTTTTTGTTTTTCATCTTCGCTGATAAACGCAGCGTGCACAGAATTCATGATGCATTGGCGAAGGGTGTAGTAAGACATTCCCAACTCAGAGAGAGCCAGCGTATATTCATCGCTAAGGTTAATTTGAGATATGCTGGGGTCATCGGTGTTCAAAGTAACATTTAAACCCTGATCCAGCATTTTCAAGAAGGGGTGTTTGTTTATCGATGAGACTGCCCCAGAATGTTGATTGCTGGTCAAACAAACTTCAAAAGCGACGCCTTGTTGTCTGGCTAAAGTAACCGCTGAGGGAGAATCCAGCACGCGAATGCCATGCCCGATCCGGTCGGCGCCAAACTGCTCGATGGCTTGAATGATATTATCTGCTGAATTCCATTCACCGGCATGTATAGTAATGTGCATGCCATATTTTTTGGCATTGTTAAATATTTTGATGAACGGTGCAGCAGAATACTCTGCTTCGTTGCCTGCCAGATCTAACCCGACAATACCGTTTTTTTGACGTTCACATGCCAGTGTCGCTACCTGGGCAGCCATAACTGGATTTTCATGACGGTTGATGCTAACGATTAACCG
>JAAZNS010000034.1 GCA_012798185.1 Chloroflexota bacterium
CCAACAACGGGCATAAAAGCAAAAGAGGGTTTAGCGGTATCTGCCATGATTGCAAACTCACCCAAAACGCAAGTTTCGACGGATATCTGATTGGCAGCTGTATCCCGTTTGTATGAAGAAGCCGTGGAGCACAAAGCGCCGACTTCTTGCCATTCACCCGGGATCTCCTGCCAGTAGAAGAGTTTGAGCAAATTTTCTTTGCTCACATCGGCGGGTTCGTTGTAGATAACCGAGACTGTGGCATTAAGAAGAAGCTCAACCGGCTCCTTATCTCCATCGTCTGCCCGTACTACAAATGGCGTAAGGGCTTCGCCGCGCCAGTCGGTAGAATTCAACGTTGTATTTAAAGAAAACAGTGTGACTACGGTGTCTTTTATAACAGAGTTCGCCGGGAAGTCGACCGTTACATTGCTGCCTTCGAGTTTACCTGGGCTGGAGGGCGTCAGGGTAATGCTGTCTGAAGGTGCGTCCTCTTCGGCTGGATTTGCTGCCTGGGAATTGATTGGCGATAGAGCGAATTGAGAAAAACCTGCAAGGGTAAGACAAATGATGAGAATTACAAAAAAGATTTTTTGGGGGGATAGCTTATGGCTGGTCATGGTCTGCACTCCTTTATGAATAAAACATGGAAGCTAAAGTGGAGAAAAAAAACCAGTAAAACCGATAAAAAAATCAACTAACATACAGGTTATCATGCCTTCATGGTATTGACAAGTGTATATTGGTTAATAACACACATATTAAAAAAAGAGAAAAAACGCCCGGAGCACTTGACAATTATTTAAAACCCGGATATGATGTGAACGAACGTTCGTTCAGGTAGTGAATAAATGGCACAAAATTTATTATCCCGCAATCAAAAAACCCGCCAGGATATTTTACGGGCTGCTCATGACCTCTTCGTGCAGCAAGGCTATCATGGCACATCCATGCGGCAGATCGCTAAAAATGCTCATATGGCATTGGGTGGTTTGTATAATTATTTTGAGAGCAAAGAAGCCGTATTTAAAGACGTATTCTGGGAATACCACCCTTACCGCGACATTTTACCTTACTTAAATAATGCAGAAGGCGACACCGTGGAAGAATTTATCCACCATGCCACTACCCTTTTAGAAGACGCCTTATTCTCACACCCCGATTTTTTAAATCTTATGTTTATTGAAATGGTGGAATTTAAAGGAATTCATACCAGTGAGATATTCCAGGCGATCTTTCCTCAGGGTATGCAGATTGCACAGGGATTTTTAAAAAGATTTCAAGATCAAATCCGCCCTATATCCCCGTACATTTTTATGCGTTCTCTATTATCTTTATTTTTTGGGTTTTTCATTACCGGAGTTGTGATTTCTAAGTACACCCCCCCCGAATTCAATACGGATGCGATGAGGCAGATTACCGATATTTATTTACATGGTCTTTTGGAGCGCAAATAATGAATTCCAGGCTCATTTCTCTGATACGGAAAGAATTCATCCAATTATTTCGTGATAAACGGATGCTGGCTATCATTTTAGTTATACCGCTAATGCAATTATTTCTGCTGGGTTATGCTGCCACAAATGAAGTTCGTAATATCCCCATGGCGGTTTTTGACCAAAGTCTCAGCCCTGAAAGCCGCGAATTTTTAGATCTCTTCCAGGCAACTGATTATTTCAAATTATCCTATTCAGTAAGTTCAGATACAGAAATTCGCGAGCTTATCGAAACCAGCGATGCGGGAGTAGGTTTGATCATTCCGCCAGATTATGCCACTCGGATTAACGAAGGGGAAGCTCAGGTAGCCTTTATTCTGGACGGTTCAGACCCAACCATGGCGACCACAGCATTGTCGGCTGCTCAGCTAATTGCTCAGAACTATGCCACTGAGTTGTTGGTGGAAAAGATGACTCGCAGCGGGATGAATCTTCAATTGAAAATGCCGCTGGAAATGCGCACCACCGTTTGGTACAACCCAGATATGATCACAGCTTATTTTATGATCCCTGGTGTAATCGGAATGATTTTGTATACCATCACGGCTATTTTAACTGCAACATCTGTCGTGAGGGAGCGTGAGCGTGGCACCATCGAGCAGCTTATCGTCACGCCCATCCGTTCATGGGAGCTTGTGGTTGGTAAGATTTTGCCTTATGTTATCCTCAGCCTGTTTGATACGGTAGAGGTTCTCGCCGTAGGGCACTTTTGGTTTGGTGTGCCAATACGCGGGTCTTTGCTGCTTATCCTTTTGCTTTCAATCTTGTTTTTATTCACCGGATTGGGCATTGGTTTGTTTGCCTCCACCGTTGCCAACACACAGCAGGAAGCCATGTTGAGTGTGTTCATGACTTTACTGCCATCCATATTTCTGGCAGGATTTTTCTTTCCTATTGCCAATATGCCTAAGGTATTACAGTGGATTTCGTACATATTACCGCTTCGCTATTTTCTAAAAATTATTCGTGTATTATTGCTCAAAGGGGTTGGGCTGGCAGCTATCAAGTGGGAAGTATTTGCTCTGTTTGTATTTGGTTTACTGATTATGGGTGCCGCAACAATGCGTTTCCGCAAGCGGTTAGATTAAAAGTATTGGAGGAAGCTATGAATCTTAACGGATTTCGCCAGCGAATTTCGAATTCTAGGTTCGGAAAACGCTTGCAGCAATTCTTTGCAGCACATCCTATGAATACCCGCATGCGGGTCATGGTTCTGGTTATATTGGTAGTTATATTAGCAGGCTGGTATTTTATCAGTCTGTGGAATGATTCCCGTAATAGTACATTAAAAGCCTCCGGCACAATCGAAGCTGACAATGTAATAATGGCTCCAGAAC
>JAAZNS010000344.1 GCA_012798185.1 Chloroflexota bacterium
AATATTCTTATGATATTACCCCCCCCACCGATGATCGCCCGTTTATAGGGCATTATTTTAAGTGGAGTCAAATCGATCAAATAATCGCTGGTTGGGGAAAGACCTGGCAGCCATTTGGCGGGGCAGGTTATTTAGTGATTGTTGGATTATTATTGCTAACCATAATCGCTGGCAGCGGATTAACGCTTTTACCATGGATTGTAAGGTTAATAAAGCAAAGGAAATATCCAGATTCTATAAAGCAACCTCAACCATCTTTATGTGATTTCATCTACTTTGCCTGCATTGGGTTAGGATATTTATTGGTTGAAATTCCACTTATTCAAAAATTTATCTTGTATTTGGAACAGCCTGCCTATGCTTTTACCTCAATCTTATTTGCTATACTATTTTTCTCCGGATGCGGCAGTTTATTTGCGCATAAAATTTCATTGAAAATATGTTTGATAGGGATTACTGGATTAGTTTTAATCTCTCCGTTTGTGATACCAATTGTATTCGAGAGATCGCTTGGATTGATGTTAGGATGGCGGATGGTTATCACGATAATTTTAGTGGCACCGCTTGGATTATTAATGGGTATGCCATTTCCGGCTGGGCTACGTTGGATTCTAGAAAAAGGGTATGCTGCGTATATCCCTTGGTTTTGGGGAGTCAATGGTGCTGCCTCGGTGGTATCTGCAATTCTGGCAGCTATAATAGCCCTCTCATTTGGTTTTTCGTGGGTGCTGCGAATTGGGGCAGCAGCATATTTATTAGGATTGTTTATGGTGAGCCGGGTAAATCGATCGGCGAAGGAGCTTCTTTGCCACCAGTGAGAGGAACAAACGATACACCACCCAAATTATAAGCTTTGAGATCCTCTCCGTGTTTAACGAATTTCCACAAGGATTGATAACCCCCAGGAGGTCCAATTGGAATGACTAACCGTCCCCCATCCTTAAGTTGGTTAACCAGCGGGGAAGGTAAGTGGTCGGGCGCGGCAGTGACAATGATGGCGTCAAAGGGGGCGTATTCTTTCCATCCGTAGTACCCGTCTCCTTGTTTGGTGAGAATGTTGGTATATCCAAGGCTTTGCAGTTTTTGCGCGGCGGAAATGGCAAGCTCCGGTATGATCTCGATACTGTATACTTCGACAAAACCCAGTTCACCTAGAACTGCTGCCTGATACCCGGAACCTGTGCCGATTTCGAGGACTTTTTCTCCCGGTTTTAATTCCAATAATTCAGTCATCCAGGCGACGATATAGGGCTGTGAGATCGTTTGACCATAACCGATGGGTAATGGGTGGTCTTTATACGAATGTTCTTTATATTCATCGGGGACAAATTCATGCCTGGGTACAATTCTCATTGCTGATAAGACGGCAGAATCATTTACGCCGCGGTTTTCTATGGTCTTGCTGACCATATTGAGGCGCTGTTGACGAAAATCCGCTTCTAACAAAGACGTTTGTGTATTTTTTTTAGAATTTTTATATACCGCCCAAAAAACGCTCGAAAAAATTATGAGCAGGATAAAAAACCAAACAAGAATTTTTTCCCGTCGTATTATCATCGGGATATTGGAAAATAATGTGCTGATTTGGGGCTTTTTCACCATAGCTTGAACAGGATCGATATTTTTTAATTTACATCAAAATTGAACCAAAAGCAATGATTAGAGGGTGTTGAAAAAACCTAAAAGGGAAAAGGAAGAAACATTTGCGGTGTTTTTTCCTGGAATGTTCTTGTTTCAACCAATAAACAAGAAAATTCAATAAATGAATTAAATTAATATAGATATTAATAATATTTTGTTATGTAAATGTAAAAATAAATTATATTCATTGACATATTAATATAATTCAATATAATATCAAATATATTAATTGGGAGCCATAAATTGACTGAAATAAAAATTATCGATATCAATACACCTGTAAGTGGACATCGCGATAATTGCCGGAATGGGGTTGAATCTCGCCTGTGTTCAGCTCGAGAAATTATACCTGGCATAAGGTCTAGATTGCCATTGCAGGGCACCTTTATGGCGGTTTGGGTTGGCCAACTTGTTTCAACGATCGGGTCGGGTTTGACCAGTTTTGCGGTGGGCGTGTATATTTACCAGCAGACAGGATCCGCCACATTATTCGCTGTCAATTTGTTGGTGTATGCATTGCCGAACGTCATTCTATCGCCTCTGGCGGGAGCAACTGTTGATCGTTGTGACCGCCGGGTGATTATGATATTGAGTGACACTGGAGCCGGGTTGAGCACCCTGGCTATTATTTTTTTATATTTTAGGGGTAATTTGGATATCTGGCATATATACCTGGCGACGATGCTCAATGCCTCATTTAGCGTCTTTCAATGGCTGGCGTATTCTGCATCCATATCTCAACTTGTGTCAAAGGAGAAACTTGGACACGCCGGGGGAATGGTGCAGATTGGGGAGGCGGTGGCACAACTC
>JAAZNS010000035.1 GCA_012798185.1 Chloroflexota bacterium
AAAGCAGTCGATTCACGTGACGGGTCTTTAATGCTTTTAGACGAAGATCGGCACGAACTAGTCTTCGTTCATGTCATTGGTGCCAGCAAGGAGAAGTTAATCGGATACCGTATGTCGACCAACGAAGGTATTGCCGGCTGGGTGGCGGTAAATCGTAAGCCTCTGCTTGTTCCAGATGTGCGCTTTGAACCACTTTTTACTCCCCAAGTAGATCTGGTGACAGGCTTTCAAACAATCTCGATTATTAGCGTACCAATGATCTATCAGGACCGCGTGCTTGGCGTGATTGAAGTGGTGAATACAACCAGTGGGAAACCGTTTGAAGAAAATGACCTGGATATTTTATTATTAGTGGCACATTTGGCAACCCAACTGATCCTAAAGGCTGAGGGTAAGCTATAATCTCTGATCGCGTGGAATAAGCATTTTATACAATGACAAATGATTGGATATGTGATAGTTTTGCTGTTCCGCAACAGCACATATCCATCACTGTTTTTAAAGGCAGTGTTTTTCAAGATCAATGCCTGGCTCTTGACAGAAGTGCTTTTTTGATGATAATTAGGGCAACAACCCGCAAAAAAAAGCGATGACAGAGGAAAGTATGCCAGGCAGATAATAAAAATCTGCCGACACCGACAGGGAGGCGCCGGGCAAAGACTGAGACCCGCACCGGGTAGAAGCTGGCAGAAGTTCCCTCTCGAGCTGCTCGGGTGAACAGCGATATTCTGCTAAGTAGTCTGAGACGCAACCCAGGCGTTATCGAGGGAGTCAATCGCCGGCATCGGCCGTTGACGCTGAGCGGCCTGTTAACCAGGCAACGTGGGTGGTACCGCGGGAGGCATATCCCGTCCCTTATTGGGCGGGATTTTTTTAATTGATCAATGTTCGTGAGGTGAGAATAGAGAAAAAATACATTCAAGAATTTAAAATGATTATTCACTTGTAACTATTCTCTATTCACAATCCTACCTGGAGGTTCTATGCTTTCTCAACTAGAACAGATCGAAAAAAAAGCTTTAGCAGACCTGGAATCAGTAAAGAACGAGGGAAGCCTTGCTGAGTGGCATGTGGCTCACCTGGGACGCAATGCGCCGATCATGCAGGTGTTCGATAAATTGGGACAGCTCGCAAAAGACGAGCGCCCTGTCATCGGCAGGCGCGCTAACGAGATCAAACGCACCCTTGAAGCTGCAGAGGCAGAACGCAGTGGTCAATTGCGCCAGGCAGCGTTATCTCAGGCGCTGCAAAGTGAACGCCTGGATGTAACCATGCCTGGCAGGCAAGTCCCTCATGGCCGTTTACATCCCTCAACTCGTACCCTGCGCAGGATTATTCATATATTTGCTGAAATGGGTTTTCAGGTTTACCGTTCGCACGATGTGGAAACCGACGAATATAACTTTCAACTATTAAACTTTCCACCCTTCCATCCAGCCCGGGAAATGCAAGATTCATTTTACATGGCGGGAGATTATCCCAAAAACAATCCGCTTTTATTGCGCACCCATACTTCTCCAGGGCAGATTCGCTCGATGCGCGAGTATGCATCAATGGATCCCAAAAACCCGCCGCCGATTCGTATCGTGCTACCCGGCATGTGCTATCGATACGAACAAATTTCTGCCCGCTCAGAAATCCAGTTCAATCAAGTGGAAGGACTAGCGGTGGGTGAACACATAACTTTCAGTGATTTGAAGGGCACACTCACCGATTTTGCCCGCCGTATGTTTGGCGCCCAAGTGCGCTCTCGTTTCCGCGCTGCGCATTTTCCTTTCACTGAACCCAGCGCTGAAATGGATATCGAATGTTTTGTGTGCGGCGGCATGGGCTGCCCAGTATGCAAGCGCACTGGTTGGCTAGAAATTCTCGGCTGCGGAATGGTTCACCCCGTTGTATTGCAAAATGGCGGTTACGATCCGCGCCGGTTTAGCGGATATGCTTTCGGTATGGGCTCCGAACGGGTTGCCATGCTCATCCACCGCATCGATGACATCCGTAACTTCTGGATG
This sequence comes from Chloroflexota bacterium, assembly GCA_012798185.1. GTDB lineage: Bacteria > Chloroflexota > Anaerolineae > Anaerolineales > UBA4823 > JAAZNS01. Next base: position 2,013 of record JAAZNS010000035.1, read on the forward strand.
AATGATTTGCGATTCTTGGAGCAATTCTAATCAAGATAATGAAACGAGATTGGAGAATCTAGAAATGAAAACTAAGGCGCTTGAGTCTTCTCGACATTTATCAGTAATCATCTCGATTCGTGCTTTGGATTTCATGATTCTCTATGCTCGTCAAAGATAATTATCAGGAGTAATGTGCAATGAAAGTACCCCTTTCCTGGCTTAAAGATTTTGTAGATATCACTATTCCTGTAGAGGAATTGGCGCACCGGTTGACCATGGCAGGTTTGGAAGTAGAAGAAATCACATATGTCGGGCTGCCTATGCCCAAAAGCGACCAGCGGCAGGAAACAAAAATATCTGGCATTGAATGGGAGCCCGAGAAAATCGTGGTAGGCGCTGTTCTGGAGGTTATGCCTCACCCCAACGCCGATCGTCTGGTATTGTGCCGCCTCGATGACGGTAAAGAAGAGCAAATCGTGCTCACCGGTGCCCCTAATTTATATCCCTATAAAGGCATTGGACCTCTGCCAAAGCCAATCATGGTCGCTTATGCTAAAGAAGGTGCCCAGATCTATGATGGGCATCAGCCCGGGCAGGTGCTGGTGACTCTCAAACGAGCAAAAATCCGCGGCATCGATTCTTATTCAATGGCATGTTCCGAGAAAGAGCTGGGTATTTCCGATGAGCATTCTGGCATCATATTCTTGGATGACGATGCCAAAGCCGGCACCCCGCTGGTCGAGTACATGGGCGACGCAGTGCTGGATATTGCCATTACACCTAATATTGCCCGAGATGCCAACATTCTTGGCGTGGCGCGGGAAGTGTCAGCCCTCACGGGTGCATCATTGCGCCAGCCATCTTTCGATATGGTTACCGAGGGTATACCAATTGAAGGTAGCGTCAGCATCGAAATCCGTGAACCAGTACTCAATCCCCGCTTTGTTTTAGGGTTAATCGAGGGGATAGAGATTAAACCCAGCCCGTATAAGATTCAACGCCGCCTGCGATTGGCAGGAATGCGTCCGATCAATAATATCGTGGATGCCACCAATTATGTAATGCTGGAAATCGGACAACCCTTGCATGCCTTCGACTATGATTCGCTGGTGAAACGTGTTGGTGGAAGATCGCCCACAATTATCACCCGCCGGGCTAAGCAAAACGAAAAGTTAACCACCCTGGATAACGTTGAGCGCACCCTGGATGATTTCTCGGTAATGGTTTGCGATACAAAAGGGGTAGTTTCAATCGCCGGCGTAATGGGGGGTGCGGAAACCGAAATCAATGAGGCAACTAAAAGTATTCTATTGGAAGGCGCAGCGTGGAACTATATCAATATCCGCCGCACGCTTACTGCTCAAAAATTTTCGTCGGAAGCAGGTTACCGCTTTTCCCGCGGGGTACACCCTGCCATGGCAGAACGCGGTGTACGCCGCTGCCTGGAATTCATGCGGCAATGGGCAGGCGGGAAAATTCGAAAGGGTTTGGTAGATAATTATCCTCTTCCGGCGCATGATCCGGTTGTTGAAATCACCACGCATGACGTGGAACGCTGGCTGGGAATCCGGCTCTCCTCCCCGGAAATTGCCGAGATATTAAGCCGCCTGGAATTTAGCGTTGAAATTAACGGTGACACTATCAAGGCTGCCACTCCCGATCATCGGATGGATATCGGTGAGGGCGTGGTGGGTATGGCAGATTTAATGGAAGAAATTGCGCGAATTTACGGTTACGAGCGCATTCCCGAAACGCGCATGTCGGACACCCTGCCTCCTCAACGGAATAATCCTTATCACGATCTGGAAGAAAGCGCCCGAGATGATTTGGTTAAACTTGGACTTCAGGAAGTAGTTACTTATCGAATGACTTCGCCTGAGCGTGAAGTCCGCTGTTTCCCGGCTGGGACGCCGCTGGAACCGAGAATATATCTTAAACTCGCCAACCCCATCATCAGCGAACGGGTGGTGATGCGCCAAAGCGTGCTTTCTGGTGTTTTGGAAGCCGTTGAACGAAATGCCCGATTACAGCCGCGCCTGGCATTATTCGAGATTGGACCGGTGTTTTTACCTGTCGAAGGTCAATTACTGCCTGATGAACCGCGGCAATTGGTGATTGTTTTAAGTGGGCCGCGTGCCCTGCCTGGCTGGCAGCCTGCTGATACTGCCCCAATGGATTTCTTCGATATGAAAGGTATAATCGGTGAATTTTTAATGGGATTGCATTTACCGGCGCCGCGCTGTGAAACTGCAGAACACCCTACTTACCATCCTGGGAAATGTGCCCGCCTTTGGCTGGATGACCAGGAAATTGGTGTATTTGGAGAGCTGCACCCCCTGCTAAAAGAGAGGCTGGAGTTACCCGAAACGCCGGTTATTGCTGCCGAGTTGAACCTAGAAGCTATTCTTGCTGCTATTCCACAAGGTTATGTTGTGGAAGGAACACCGGCTTTCCCGCCCGTATTGGAAGATCTGGCAGTTGTGGTGGATGAGTCGCTGCCTGCCGAGCGGGTAGAAATGCTGATCCGCGAAAGCGGGGGAAAGATAGTGATTGATGTGCGCCTTTTTGATGTGTACCGCGATGATAAGCTCGGTACCAATAAAAAGAGCCTGGCATATAGCATCACTTATCAAGCCCAAGATCGAACATTGACTGATGACGAAGTAGCCAAAATCCGTAAGCGTATTATTCACAAATTAGAGGAAGATCTTGGCGCAAAGCTGAGAAGTTAGCATAAACATCGGATATTTTTACCATATTGTGCATTCCCCGCAGAGAATTTTATTCAAATTTGCCTGCGGGGAATTGATTTTTATTGGCGCTTGTACCCTCTTATGCTAGAATCACCCTGTCAAATCCTGGAATGGCTGGGTTATGGATTTCCGGGGGCGAGATTTTCTTCGATAATTTATATCATCATTACGGGAGGGTTATCACTATGAATCGCAAGGTGCTATCGAGCATTTGTATGGTTATCCTGATTACATTGCTTGGCATTTCGGTTTTTTCACAAAAAGTCAGAGGAGCAAAAAATTATCAGGCTCTTTCCGGGAATGCGTTTACCTATCAAGGACAGCTTATCCGTAGCGGTGCTGCTGTGGATGGCAAGTGCGATTTTCTGCTAAGTTTATGGACGGATTCCTCCAGCGGTTCTCAAGTTGGCGAAAACCTAAGCTTCGATGATGTCAGCATCCGCGGCGGATATTTTACTATTCCCAGCCTGGATTTTGGCAATGGTGCTTTCAATGGTGAGGCACGCTGGCTTGAAATTGAGACAATGTGTGAAGGGGATACGGTGTATACTAAACTCAGCCCGCGTCAGCCGATTTCTCCTGCGCCGTATGCTTTGGCACTGCCCGGGTTTTATACCCGGCAAAATGAAACTAGCCCTAATGTGATCGGTGGTTACCCTGGTAACATAATCACGGGGGGATTATTCGGCGCAGCTATCGGAGGCGGAGGCTCGGTTGATGGTGTCAATCGGGTGACTGACCACTTTGGCACAATTTCCGGCGGGTTAAATAATCGGGTCGGCAACCAAGATGCCGCGCTCGATAATGCCGCTTATGGGGCAATAGGTGGCGGAGCAAACAACATTGTAGATGCCGGCTATGCCACCGTGAGCGGTGGTTTTCAAAATATCGCTGGCAATCCCTATGCTGCAATTAGCGGAGGCAGTAACAACCAAACCGGCGGAGCCAGTGCTTTTGTGGGAGGCGGCGAAGCCAATGCTGCCGCCGGTGAATATTCTGCAATTAGCGGTGGAAAAAATAACCTAACGCAAGGGCAGGCGGCAGTGGTTAGCGGCGGTGAAATCAACACGGTTAATGGAGATTTTGCTACCGTGAGCGGTGGTTATCATAATATTGCCGCCAGTGATTATTCTTCCATTCCCGGTGGGAATATGGCAGCGACGCGTTTATATGGGCAAACTGCTTATGCCAGCGGCGCATTCAGCGAAAGCGGAGATGCCCAATACGCTTTGTATATCTTGCGCAATGTCACTACCGATGCTACGCAAAAGGAATTATTTCTAGATGGCGTATCCGAACGACTTGTTATATCTCCCGATCGTACGCTGGTATTTGAAGTTATCGTTGCCGCGCGGCATGAAACTCAGGTGAGATCAGCTGGATATTATTTCCGGGGGGTGATCAGAAATTATCAGGGGTCGACTGCTTTTATATCATCTCCTGTGATGGCTGTTTGGGGTGAAGATGATACATCCTGGAATGTGAGCCTTACCGCAAGCGATATTTATGATGCCTTATTAATTCAGGTGAATGGCGCGGAAAATGCCCCCGTCCGCTGGGTAGCAACAGTGCGGGCGGTAGAAGTTGCCTGGTAAATTTATTTTCGATACTTGCATATGCTGCTGGTTTAATCTATACTGTTATCACTTATTCATATTCGTATCGAGGAGGATGACGTGGACAAGAAATCAACTGGAATTATCGCCACTGTAATTGCCGCTTTGTTATGCGGCTGCCCAGGATTGTTGGGAATGTGTTTTGGCTTGGTTTTTGCTGTAGTAAGCCGGATTCCTGGCGCGGATATCGATGTATTTGGCAGCAGGGATCCGCAAACGGCGCTCAACACAGGGATCGGCGCCTTATGCCTCGGTATTGTCTTCGTTGCCATACCTATCGTAATAGGCATTGTCACTCTACGCAAGAAGCCACAAACCGGCGTGGTTGTCCCTCAGGCGTCTGTCGAGCCGCCCAAACCGTCTGAACCGATCGAGTATGTCGAACCTGGTAAACCGGCTGAAACAATCGAATACGTCGAACCCGAAAAACCTGATAAACCCGACGAGCCAATCCCTCCGGCGATTTAATCTGTGATCAATTTAAGGGGCTGTCCTAAAAGTCGATTTTGTCATGTTGAGCGTAGCGAAACATCCCTTTTATGTAATGAATAGACCCTTCGCTTCGCTCAGGGTGACAGCCTACTTTTGGGACAGCCCCAAGGGGAGTAGCTGGCTTTAAAAAGGGAAGCGTCCCATGAAATATATACAGCAAATCGATAATGCGCGAAGCGACCCGCAGGCGCTGGAAGCGCTTTATCAATCCGCAGTACAAGAAAATACTGCAACAGAGTTCTCGGGTGATTTAATTTATTGCTACAAAGAAAACCGGGATGATATTTTGTTAGCTGCATGGTATTTCCGCCTGCAATCGGCAGCAGCAGCAAGGGAGACTGTCCGCAAGCCGGTTAATTGGGGATTGGCGATTCCCCTGGCAGTAATCACAGCGATTGTTTTTTGGGTACTATCCGACCAGCGTTTTACATTTTCCAGAAATGGTCTACCGCACCTGTTATTGCTGTGGACTCCGTTATCTACCCTGGGCGTCCTGGCATATCTGGCGCTGACTTCTAGAAAAAATCAGCGCCGCGCCCTTTATGTTGGAGCAGGGTTATCAGCATTGACGGTGCTCACTTTTTTTATGGTCGCCTTTATCGGCGACCGGTATCGTGAGCATTTCCAGGTTTTAGGGTCACTGCACCTGGCACTCTTATCGTGGATTGCTGTGGGAATTTATGTGCTGGGATTCACCTCCCCGCCAAACCAGCGGTTTGCTTTTTTGATTCGCTCGCTGGAGGTATTCATCACCGGTGGTGTGTACACAGTAGTGGGAATGATGTTTGCCATGATCACCATGCAATTATTCGAAGCATTAAGCATCAACTTGGATGAAATATATATCAGATTGATTTTTGCCGGGGGATCGGGTTTGATTCCTATCCTGGCAGTGGTTAGTATTTATGACCCCAATCATTTACCGCTCGACCAGGATTTTAAGCAAGGGTTGAGCCGCTTTACCGCGACCATGATGCGTATTCTGCTGCCACTGACCTTAATCGTGCTGGTTATTTATATTCTTGTTATTCCGTTTAATTTCATGGAACCCTTCCGCAACCGGGATGTGCTCATTGTGTACAATATCATGTTGTTTGCGGTCATGGGTTTGCTGATCGGTGTAACGCCGGTATTCTCTGAAGAAGTATCTTCGAAAGTTTCCCACTGGCTTGCAGCGGGCGTTGTGGCAGTGGCAATTTTAACCGTAGCGGTCAACTTGTATGCTCTGTCTGCTATCCTCTATCGCACTTTCACTGCTGAGCTGACTATCAATCGTTTGACGATTATTGGCTGGAACGTGATCAACATCGTCATCCTGATCGCTGCCATCGTGGCCATCTTACGTGGAAAGCGGGAAGAATGGGCAGAAAAGATCAAGCCGGTATTCAGCCGCGGTGCGGTAGCTTATATGGTGTGGAGCCTGTTTGTGTTGATCGCTATTCCGCTCGTGTTTCGCTGATTTTTTTTCTCAAGGGAATTTTCAAAACCTAATATAAAATCAGGTACCACTAATTTGCTCGCTTATAAATTGTAAAATCATTTTTAAATGGGCTGTGCAATGTCGCGATAGGTGAATATTGCTGATGAAACCGCTCGTCGGAAATAATAGCACCCAATGCCCAATCGAAATCGGGTGAATAAATATAGTAATCCGGTTTATAATGCCAAAATCCCCAAGCGAAATCTCGTTGAGCAACATGTTTGACAATTTTTGGCAATACCAACCCAGCTAAATCGATTATCCGATTTTCAGTAAAATAACCCAGATATCCAATTTCTATAAAAGCGACACTCTCATTTTCTGATGTGTTATTCCTTAGCCATTGACATAAGTTTGTATAACTTTCTCCTCGATAATCCCCTTTGTATTTTAATGAATACATAATTGTTGAATAAAAAAGTGGATAGAATATAAGAGATAAAAAAACTAAAGAGAATATCCAGGAAATTAACTTTGACTTGAAAAACCTGATAAATTGAGAAATGATTTCCAAAACTCCCAACGCAAATAGCAATTGCATAACGAAAAGAATTGGCAACTGATACCATGAATAGGCGGAAATTCCTAATAGGATATAACCGGATATAAATAATATAATCCACCCGATAAAACAAAGCCATCTGCGTCTTTCCCGAATAACCGAGTAAATACCGATCAGCGATACTATCCACCAAAAGTTGACCGATTGAAAGCGTTTTAGTGAAAATTGGTGACCCCAGGATGGGAGCCACTCGTTTATCAGTCTTTGTAAGAATGGACGACCTAATCCATTTTGACCCTGAGCTTGTTTTGCCGCTAGGGTATTTGGCAAGATTACACTAAATGTCAAATAGGAATAAAAAGACCAGATTAACACTGGAATAATAAAACCCATGATAATATGCAAAATAGTTCGTGTGAAAGCTATATCGATTTTATGATAATCTTGCCAATACCGCATACCAGATAATATTAAAACTACAAATAAGACAAGGATTCCCTCTCCCCGGGTTAAGAATAATAATCCCAGTAGAAAACCAGTTAATCGATAATGCCCGCGAAAGAATACAGAAAAACATAACACCAAAAGAAATGCAAACAAGTAAGCTTCCATGCCGAGATATGCTATCCAACCCGAGCCAATAACAACTAATCCAATAATTCCTGCTTCCCAATCCTTTAAGCCCCATTCCTTATGAAAAAGTATAAAAATCCAAGGGATACCTGCCCAACAAAGCGCAGATAGATAGACCGCGATATTCACAATTTCAGTTTCGGGCAGGATGATGGCAGTTGCTGCAACAATAATCGTGAAAAGTGGAGTTGTCGTTCCAAGAGTTGCTGGCGGATGATTGAAAATAAAGCCTCGTCCACGGGCAAGGTTCTATGCGTAGGTTAATGTAATAAAGCTGTCATCGTTGAGATAAAAGGGGTACTGGGAAGCTACCCATATCGGGAAAATGCTTGCCAATAGCATCCCCAATATGATTAAACCCTTAGCATTAATAAATGTATTTTTTTTCATATTTTTTGTACAATCCAATTATAGCAGACCGAATTTCCCCATGATTAACTATCAATAACATTAATTTCTCATGGAAGGATTCTTTATTAATTTAATATGAAAGATTTATAATACAATGGATACAAATTGTGATGGGCGGTTGATTCTATCCCGTGAAAATCAGTTAATGACTTCTCGTAATCTTATGAATTATTTTTACAATTCATAATATGCAAACTTCCTGTACTAGGATTTATATAAATGGGCGTTTTTTATCTCAGCCTACCACTGGCGTGCAGCGTTATGCTATTGAATTAATTCGCGGCTGGGATGAGATGCTCGAGCGGGGGGAAATCGACTCCCAGCACTATCAATTATCGCTCCTAACCCCTCTCACCGCTAAGCCGCTGCAGCCATACCGACATATTCCTGTTCAACCGGTGGGGAGGCTAAGGGGTAATCTGTGGGAACAGTTAGAACTGCCTTTTTTTGCGAGTGGTGATTTTTTGTTTAACCCTGGCAATATTGGTCCATTATTCAAATCTAACCAAGGTGCGACCATCCACGATGCCTCTGTTTTCGCTGTTCCCCATTCTTATTCAAGATCTTTTCGGTTTAAATATCGTTTGGTTTATCTGGTTTTGGCAAAAACTGCCCGAGTCATAATTACCGTATCACAATTTTCGAGAAATGAACTGCAAAGATACTGCCATATTCCAGCGGACAAGATTATTGTTATCCCCGAGGGAAGCGATCATATTACCCGCATCGAAGCGGATTCTTCGATTTTCGATAGATGTCAAATCGGTAATAAACCCTACATATTAACAGTTGGTAGTTACGCGTCCCATAAAAATCTGTCGATTTTATATCGGGCAGCGGAGATGTATTCGCCCGGCGAATTGGATTTCATTTGCGTTGGTGCGGATTTTGGACGTTGGTTTAAAACACAACCACCTATAATTACTGAACGTGTAAAAAAATTGGGCTACATTTCAGATGCTGCGTTGAAAGCCTTGTACCAGCATGCTGCCGCTTTAATTTTTCCTTCATTTTATGAAGGATTTGGTTTGCCGCCCCTGGAAGCGATGAGGTGCGGATGCCCGGTCATCGTGTCCAATACATCTTCCTTGCCGGAAATTTGTGGAAATGCCGCTCTCTATTTCGATCCTACCCAGCCGCAGGACCTGGTGGAAAAGATTAATCTTGTTATAAACGACCCAATGATTAGAACTGAGATGCGGGAAAAAGGTTTTACCCAAGCCGGGAAATACACCTGGTCTATGACAGCTTATTTGACCTGGCAATCGCTGGTAGAATATTGTCGATAATTAAAAACAAAAAAAGGATGTAATTTGCGTCGGCCACTTCACAATTTTTTCCAAGAAAAATTCCTGTTTTTGCTCTGCATTTTAATTGGCGTCATCCATGGCACGATTTACATTTTCATCGCGCCGCCTTGGGCTCATTATGATGAGCCAACTCACTTTGAATATACCTGGATGATTGCGAATAGAGAATTTTTTCCTAAGGCAGGAGAAGTTGATATTCTCTTACGCCGGCAAATCATGCAATCGATGATAGCCAATGATTTTTTTAGGGCGAGAGGAGGACGACCTGACATCAACAAAATGCCGGACCCGGTCAATATCGGCATTACCCAGTTGGGCGATCCGCCGATTTATTACCTGATTGCATCGATACCACTGCGATTCATGAGAAACCAGCCCATTGAAAATCAGCTGATCGCCGGCAGGTTTGTATCGCTGATTTTGTTTTTAGCTGCTGTGGCAGTTGGCTGGAAATTCAGCCGCGAGGTTGCCGGGAAAGATAATCCAATCCGCTGGATGATCCCTCTTACTATGGTTCTACTTCCTCCGTTGGTTGAATTGATGTCGGCGGAGAGCAGCGATTCAGCCGCACTGTTGGTTTACTCTCTTTTTCTGTTATTTGGCGTTCAACTTTTAAGACAGGGACTAAAAATCAAATATATCCTGGTACTTGCATTATTGGTGGTAATTGGTTTCTTCACCAAATCTTCCACCTGGTTAATGGGGGCAGCCATGGTAATCGGTATCATTGTATCGTTTTTTAGAAAGCGAGCTTTTCTGGGGTGGATATTGGTGGGAATGGCTTTTGTTATGGCGTTATTTTTATTGTTTGAATGGGGTGATGCTGCGCTTTGGTACCGCGATACATTACAGAATGAGACCACCCGAATTGGAACCCAATTCAACGGAGAGAAAAGTTTTGCAATTCGGTTGATAGATGATTCGACGGAACGTGATGTAAGTCTTTACCAAACATTACCTAAAAAATATTTGCCCTCAAATCCCGGCTCGCCAATCACGATTGGAGTGTGGATGTGGGCAGAACAGCCCATCCTGGTAAACCCGCCTCAATTCATGGTTCTCAATGACAAAGGGCAGCGCTGGATCAATGCCGAGCCGGTTATGCTCACCCAGCAGCCGGTTTTTTATGCTTACAAAATCAAATTTCCCGCCGAAGCTTGGCAGTCATTTATCGTATTAAAACCTTTCGATAGAGCAGAACCAACAGGGACGATCTATTATGCCAAACCGGTGGTGGCAGCGGGCACTTTTGATGTATGGCAAATACCTGCTTTCAGCGATGCTAACGCCAGTCGGGGCGAATGGGCGGGTAAGCCTTTTACCAACCTCGTGCGTAATGCCGGAACCATACAATCCTGGCCTAAATTCCGTGATTTTGTTTACGCCTTTGTCGATAAAATCGATTACCGCCTAACGGAAGGCATTGGGCGGGCGATTTACGCTTTGGATTTTAAAGGAGCTTTTTGGTATACCAAGTCTACTCTCTTAGCAATTTTCAGGTCATTTTGGGCAAAATTTGGCTGGGGAGAAGTTACATTAGCCGGTGCAAAACCGTACCGCCCATTTATCATCGCTACAATCATTATGCTCGCTGGTTGTTTGCTGGGAATATCTAAAAAATTCAGTTGGGATGGATTGAATACAGCGCTTTGGCTGGGGGTTAATATTTTCCTTTCACTGGGATTTGCCTGGTTTACCGGAATCTCGATGAATTCATTTGTCAGTAAACCACACTTACCTGTGGCGCGCTTTATATTCCCTGCAATTCTGGCAATATTAACCTTTTGGAGTTTTGGGTGG
>JAAZNS010000345.1 GCA_012798185.1 Chloroflexota bacterium
ATATCGAAGGGTTTGGTAATGCATTTTTGGAAGCCATTTACTATCGCCGTCCAATCGTGGTTAACAGCTACTCGATTTTTGATATTGACCTAAGACCAAAAGGATTTCGTGTTATTTCATTCGACGGATATATAACCAGTGAAACAATCCAGCAAACCCAGCAAGTCTTGAATGATGCCAAGCTGGTAGAAGAAATGGCAGAAGTAAATTATGAAATCGGCAGAAAATTTTATTCATATTCAGTGTTAGAACGCATGTTACAAACATTACTGTCGGAATGCTTTGGCGAAATATGATGGATTATTTAGCTTCCCCCTATCTATTATTACTCAAAAACCGCCTCGATTTAAAGAAAATTCCTTTCAGCGACCGCGGATCGCGCTTGTTAGTTTTTCATGATAACCACCATCTATCGATCCGCTTGGCTGAGCGGTGGTTCAAGCGTGAGGGACAGCTATCTGCATACCGGCAGCGACCACCCATTGTGGATATTTTTCAATTTATTGATGAAGAAGGTAATCCACTCCCCTTCGAGGTAACCACTTACCCTCACTGTTTAGTTTTCCATACAGTAATCGGGATTTTCACCATGATTTTTTTAGATACCGAAACACTTATGGTTATGCTACCTCAAGGGAAATGTGGCGTTTCGTTCAAAGCCTTACTGGATAAAGCGACTCCAGACCGAAGGGGGGGCGTATTACGTTTGACCGGAGAAATTCGGCGAAATTTTGCTTACACTACGAATGCAAAAATTCTTTGTCATAGCATTGCTTCAGAGGGCACAGAAGCACATCGCATCTACCTGAGCATGGAGACAGGTGAAAACTCAGCATTGGTATTGAATATTACACCCCGCCTGGGTTTCAACCGTTATATTCCTGATGCAAACGCTATGATCGAAATCGCTGCAAAAAAATGGCACGAATGGTTTGCCGCAGCTCCTTCTGTGGAATCGCAATATCAGCAGCAATACTATTTTGCCTGGTGGGTAATGGGCGCCGGATTAATCTCGACCCGTTTTTACACCACCCGGGAAGCGATGACTCCTTCGAAGGTTCATTATGTTGGTGTATGGCAGTGGGATGCGTATTTCCACGCTGTAGCTTACCGCCACGTAAATTCTCGTCTGGCGCAAGACCAGCTGCGTATATTACTGGATCACCAGCGGGATGACGGTATGATCCCTGATGCCGTGCATGACGAGGGTACAGTTACCCATCTAACCTTTCCTGTTGAAGCCGATGTTACCAAACCACCGCTGATTGCCTGGGCAGCCTGGAAGTTATTCGAAAAAGATAACGATAGGGAATTCCTTAATGAGATCTATGAACCCATTGTTCGCTGGAATAATTGGTGGTTTGAAAAAAATGATTTAAACAAGAATGGATTGTGTGAGTACCTGCATCCATTTTCTTCCGGGTTGGATGACAGCCCCCTATGGGATGAGGGTGTTCCGGTTGAATCACCCGATTTGAATACTTACCTCTGTATGCAGCAAGATTACCTTTCCCGGATTGCCAGGGAGATAGGCGAAATGCCGGCTTCTGCTATGTGGGCAAAGCGCGCCAAAGCCATGGTCAAGCATATGCAGCGCTTGATGTGGGATGAATCGGCTGGAATATTTTGGGCGCTGAAGGATGGCCAGCCTGTACGAGTTCATACGCCATTCAATTTATATCCGTTGATCACCGGCTGTTTACCCAAAAAAATCTGCCAGCGGCTGGTAACGCATCTGACAGATCCAAATCAATTTTGGCCGCGTTTTCCAGTGCCCACCGTGGCGTTGAATGATCCTAAATATAATCCCATCCAGATGTGGCGCGGACCTACCTGGGTGAACGTTAATTATCTTTTAATCGAGGGGCTAAAGAATTCAGGATATGATGCAATTGCCAGTCAATTGCGCCGGAAGACTCTGGAATTGATTGCGGGTCACGACGATATTTATGAATATTACCACCCAGAAACGGGAGCAAATCCTCCCAAGGCTGCGTCGGTATTTGGCTGGTCTTCGGCAATTTACATCGATCTTGCGATTACTGCTTCCCGTGAAGCAGCCTAGTGCGGAAAATTAGATAGAGAATCGATGAAGAGGTTTAAGTGCTTAAAGTAGCATTGTTGCATTATTCTTCGCCGCCCATCGTAGGCGGTGTAGAAAGCGTAATAGCACACCACGCACGTTTGATGGCAGATGACAGCTTTCAGGTGGAAATTTTGGCAGGGCGCGGAAAACAAACCGATCCCCGGATTCGGTTTATCCATATCCCGCTTATGGATTCCCGCCAAGTGCGCATTTTAGAAATTAAAAAACAATTAGACAAGGGAGTTGTGCCCGATGAATTTTACGCGCTCGTCGAACAGCTAATTTCAATATTCGAAGAGCATTTATCAGGCAAGGATTTAATAATTGCTCATAATATCGCATCTTTAAACAAAAATCTGCCCCTTACTGCCGCATTGGAAAAATATAGTCAAAAGGCTGAATCTCCTCCGTTGATCTTATGGCATCATGATCTGGCTTGGACTACTCCGCGATACCAAAGTGAGCTTCATCCAGGTTTCCCTTGGGACTTGTTAAAGTCGCCCTGGAATCATGTAACCCAAGTGGTTGTATCGGCTTTACGTCAACAGGAATTAGCAAATTTATACGCTATCCCTCTTGAGCGTATATTCGTTATTCCAAATGGTCTGGATATTCCACAATTCTTCAAATTCGAAAATACGACAAAATTGCTTTCAGAAAAACTAAATTTAATGAAAGCAGCTCCATTGCTTTTATTGCCGGTTAGGATTACCCCTCGCAAGAATATTGAACTGGCGCTGCGGGCTTTGATTTATTTAAGAGAAATATTTCCTCAGGCGGTATTGGTAGTTACCGGACCTTTAGGCCCACATAACCCGGCTAATGTTGAATATTTTTCACAGTTAACCAATTTACGGCGGGAATTACATTTAGCAGAAAATGCATTTTTCTTGGCAGATTACAGCGATGATTACCTTCCGGATGAAGTAATCGCCGATTTTTATCGCTTAGCTGATGCATTAATCCTTCCCAGCAAGGAAGAAGGGTTTGGCATACCTGTTCTGGAGGCAGGCATTAGCGGTATCCCGATATTTTGTTCAGATATTCCTCCCTTGCGGGAGTTGGGCGGAGATAAGGCAGTCTATTTTTCCCCTGACTGCGATCCTCAGCAAGCAGCAAACCTGATTATTGATCGGTTGTTTAACGATCCTGTATATAATTTACGGGTGTCGATTCGAAACGAATATTCCTGGGAAAGAATTTACCAAACGAAAATCTCTCCATTGTTGAATGATGTAATTACGAAAAAACGATGAAGAAAAAATATAGTTTTGAACTATTCAGGAAAATATTAATTCCCATTGTCGATGGATATTCTTATCAGCGAGCAATTGCTTTCGCCAAGAGCATTTCTGGCAGGGCGGTGATTTTATTAGCCGGCATTGTAATTGTCCCTGAAGGGGAAACACTAACCAGAGCGACTAACCGCGCCAGGAAAATCAGGAAAAAATTGCTGGATCTTAAAAACAGCCAGGGGGTGAAGATTCTCGATGTTGTTCATGTTTCTCACAATCCATGGCAGGATCTGCAAAAGATCATTGATGAAGAAGAACCTGATCTCATGATATTGGAATATCCTGGACAGTATCATGCGCTGCTAAATACTTCGCCCGATGCGATCATTCACCCGATATGCGATATGGCAATTGTCGGAGGGGAAATTACCAGTTTGCCTAAACGAATATTATTACCCATGCGCGGCGGACCTTACGCTGAACTGGCGCTTCGAATTTCGTTGGCGATCAACCGAAATCGCAGGACAAGGATAACAGCACTTCACCTGACACCTGTAAGGAATGCACCTTCCAGTGATACGCCCTATCATGGAATTGACCGCATCCTTAAAAACATTCCAGAAGTAAGATCGAAGAAAAAAGTAACGGATAATCCAGCACAATCGATTGTAAAAGAAGCCGAGAATTTTGACCTGGTAGTGATGGGAGCAACGGCAATGCCTGAAAGCGCATTGATATCCATCGGTCCAGCGGCAGAGTTGATGTTTAACCAAAGTAAAGTGGGTGTGGTGGCGGTAAAAACCAAGCGTCCCATGCGACCACCAATCGAGGGTGAGCGGGTTGGGCTAACTGCAATTTCAGTTTTGGTAGATAAGTGGTTTGCTGAGAATACTTATCATGCCGAAGAATTTGCCGATATCGATTATTTAGTAAAACAAAAGAAAAAAAAGAACATTACCATTGCCTTGGCATTGCCGGCGCTTAATGAAGAAGAAACAGTTGGGAATGTTATCCAAACCATTAAAAAACCATTGATGGATGATACGCCGCTGCTGGATGAATTGGTTTTGATCGACTCAAATTCCACAGACCACACCCGAGATATTGCCAGTTCGATGGGAATACCGGTGTTTATTCATCAGCAGATTCTTCCTGAGTTCAATCCTCGTGAGGGGAAAGGAGAGGCTTTATGGAAGAGCTTGTTCGTCACTCATAGCGATCTCATTCTATGGATAGACACTGATATTTTTAATATTCATCCACGCTTTGTCTATGGATTGATTGGACCCCTGCTAGCCAGGGATGATATACAATTTGTTAAAGGATTTTACAGGCGTCCTCTCAAAGTAGGGGAAAAGGTGCAAGCAGGCGGGGGCGGGCGTGTCACCGAGCTGACAGCTAGACCGTTATTGAATCTATTCTACCCGGAGCTTTCCGGTGTTATTCAACCGTTATCTGGAGAATATGGCGGAAGGCGTTCAGCTCTGGAGAAGTTGCCTTTCTTCTCTGGGTATGGCGTCGAAATTGGGTTGCTTATCGATATGCTGGATAATTTCGGTGTCAGCGCAATTGCCCAAGTAGATCTGCAGGAACGCATTCACCATAACCAAGATTTAAGCGCGTTAAGTAAGATGTCTTTTGCTATTATTCAAGCGGTGTTTAAGAAATTAGAAAAGCGCTATGGCAGAAGCATTCTGGAAGAATTGAACCGTACAATGAAATTAATCCGCTATGAAGCTGGGCGGCTATTCTTGGAAGTGGAAGAAATTGCCGAGGGGGACCGCCCTCCAATGATTGAGCTTCCCGATTACCTTGCCAGGAAGAATTTGCTTGGTGACACTGGCGGGGTTTATTCGAGGTAAGTTATTTTCCCGGTATCTGAGGTGTGATATCCTGCCAGCGTAGAAAATGCTTTCTTGGCTGAAGAACCGCTAAGCCATTCGACAAGCTGCTGAATGGCGGGGTTATTTAGATAATCAACATAACAGACCAGATCGTAGCGCTCACGGGTGAGGGGAATAAAATCTAATCCGTAGGTGCGGGCGGAAGCCTCCAGCCCCAAACCAACATCGGCATCGCCTTGGGCTATAGTCATTGCAGTTTCAGAATGAGTTTTCATCTCAATCTCATACCCGGAAATTTCACTTGTTGACACACCTAACTGGCGGAGCGAGTAATCCAGCCAGATGCGCGTCCCCGATCCGGATTGGCGGTTGATAAATCGCAGCCCCGAGGCAGGCAAATCCTTCAATCCGTGTATCCAATTATGAATTCCTGGCGCTAAAATCAAACCAAGCTGGCGTTCTGCCAAATGGATCAATGCCATCCGTTTTCCCGAAAGGATTTTTTGAACATATGGAATATTGTAAGACCGGCTTGCTTCATCCCATAAGTGACAACCTGCCAGGTCGGCATTTCCATCCATCAGAGCGATTAATCCTCCCATGCTTCCCATGAAAGAAGGTTGCATAGAATATCCGCTGGTGATCTCCTGAAAATGAGAAGCCAGCCAGGCGACCGCCAGATCGTGGCTGCCGGCAAAGCGGATAACCGCTGCAGGTGGGGCAGCAGCATTTTTTGATATTGCCCGCCAGCGGTCCAGAGCAACTCGAACTGCCTCTTCTACTTCATTCTGTGAATACCCGGCATTGAGAACTTCCATCAGGAATGATTCTGCTTTATGAATTAAATTCAGCCGGCGTAAAGGTATATTTTCTTTATGCGGGATATGGTCAACTACATGCGTTCCCTGACCAGCGCGGCTGATGATCAGTCCTTGCGTTGCCAATTCCTGGTAAGCCCGCTGGATCGTGCCAATGGTGCAGTTCCATTGTTCGGTCATGCTTCGCACAGATGGTAAACGGTCGCCGGGTTTTAGCTCACCAGATAAAATTTTTCGGCGTATATTTTCAGCGATTTGGCGATATAGGTAAGAATCTTCCATAACTCATTTAAATATATTACGCATTTTAGCATAACCTAATATCAATTAATGTAACTCAAGCAGTTTTATTTCAACAACATTTATTAATCCATTTCTTTTCGGGATAGATTATATAAATCGATAATTCTTTGAAGTGATAAATGTCATTATTGACATTCTACAACAGGTTGAGTAAACTTTGATAGTATATTTGTAATAGTACTAATAAACATACAAGGAGAATTTATGTTGAAGCGAATATCATTATTTTTGATTGTTGGGATTATGGTCCTGACTGCCTGCCAGAGCGCTCCAGCCGAAGTTATTTCAACTGAAGCGCCGGCAACGGAAGTTCTCCCGACACAAACGCCTGCTCCCGCAGAACCAGTGCTGGAAATCATTACCACAGATGGATCAACCACATCCTTTTCCATGGATGATTTGAAAGCGCTACCTGCAACCACTGGTCAGGCTGGTATAAAGAGCAGTACTGGTAAGATCACGCCGCCTGCCGAATTTACGGGTGTGGCGTTGAAGGAGCTGGCTGCTACGATAGATAGTTTCGATGAAACTATGGGTATCAATGTCGTTGCTAAAGATGGCTATGGTATAACGTTCTCATATGATCAAACGATGAATGGCACCTTTGTTGCTTATGATCCTGGAACCGGTGATGAATTAAAAAATCCCGTTCCATTGACTGCCATCCTGGCATATGAGATGAACGGTCAGCCGCTGGATGTTGAAAAAGATGGAAATTTACGGCTGGTCATTGTTAGTGATGAAAATACCCAGGTAACCGATGGACACTGGTCGGTGAAATGGGTGACAAAACTGGAGATTAAGAATCTAGGCGAAGAATGGTCGCTCCACCTGGAAGGAGCAAGAAATGAGTTGATGGATCGGGCAACTTTTGAATCTGGGGCTTCTCCTAATTGTCATGGTGCTACATGGACCGATGATAAAGCTCAGGATTGGACCGGCATTCCATTATGGCTGTTGGTTGGCAGGGTAGATGATGATATCGCTCACGACGGACCTGCATTCAATGATGAACTGGCAAAAACAGGATATACCGTCGATGTTGTTGCTGCCGATGGATATACAGTATCGTTCGATGCCGCGCGTATAAGCCGTAATGACAATATTATTGTTGCCAACATGGTCAATGGTAATCCTTTGCCCGATAAGTATTTCCCCTTAAGATTGGTAGGTTCAGATTTACAGAAGAGCGAAATGGCAGGCTCAATCGAGAAAATTATTGTACATATTAGCCCTGTTGCTGAAGAAGAACCAGCCGCGCAGACAACCGAAGAACCAACTGCAGGTGCAACTGAAGAATCCGCTGTGGTTGAAGGAGCACAATTTATCCTGACCGGATTAGTAGAAAACGAATTGGCATTTACCGATGCTGATTTGAAGGCATTGGAAGTTGTGGAAATCACCGCAGAACATCCGAAGAAAGGCCCGACCGATTATAAGGGTGTGCGCCTGAGCACTTTGTTTGAAATGGCAAAGGTAAAGGCAGAGGCTAAGAAATTGGTGCTCACTGCCTCGGATGGTTATACTTCAGAAATATTTTTGGCAGAGGTGCAGGCGAGCCCAGATTGCTTGCTGGCTTTTTCCGATGAGGCGGGAGTCTATAGCCTTGTAATGCCCGGCTTGCCAAGCAGCGCATGGGTTAAAGGCATCGTCAAAATCGAGCTGCAATAGAGAAAAGTGCATCATTGACTTTCAGCAAAAAATATGATTTCTCAGTCATTAGGGCAGGGCTGTTCTAAAAATAGGCTGTCACCCTGAGTAAAGCGAAGGGTCTATTCATTACACAACATATTAGAGATGTTTCGCAGCGCTCAACATGACAAAATTGACTTTTAGGACAGCCTCAAGGGGGTTATATGATGACTTGAGGGCATAATTTTATATCGATTTCTCTGAAAGAATATCTCAAAATTGATTGAAAACGATTTGAAAATTTTCTTGAAATGAAAAAAATATTTTTTGTTTTCATTAAAAAAATTAACCATTGTTTACGTCAAATTCAGCTAACCAAACGCGACTCGAGGTCATCGAAGACAGCGTTAACACTGATGAAATGCCTGAATTTTAATTATTCCTGGAAACCAGGCAGATTATTTAAATCTTATATCAATCGGTTTTTAGTCTCGATAGTTCTTATATTAATCATATTGACTGCGTGTGGAAAACATGCGATCGACCCGGGTTCTGCAATCGAACAGATTGCCTCTATTCCTCGCTCGACCCGAACATCGCTGGTAGTTTTTGCGGCTGGCAGCCTGATTATCCCCTTTGACCATCTTGAGAAAGCCTTCGAAGCCCGATATCCAGATATCGACGTAAAATCCGAATACCATGGTAGCATACAGGTTATCCGTCATGTCAGCGAGCTTCATGAAGACATCGACGTGGTAGCTACAGCTGATGCATCATTGATACCTATGCTGATGTATGCAGTCGATAATCCTGAAACCGGCAAACCATATTCTAATTGGTATATATCATTCGCTACCAATAAATTGGCGATTGCTTATACTGAAAACAGTAAGTATGCTGAAGAGATAAACAGTAACAATTGGTATGAAGTGCTTTCTCGTAACGATGTTCGGGTGGGAATTGCTGATCCGCGCTTTGATGCCTCTGGCTATCGCGCATTAATGGCATTTGCCCTGGCAAACAATTATTATCAAAAACCAAAGATCTTTGCCAATATGTTTAATGGGCGGTTTGCCAACCCGGTAACAATTTTCACGGATGATGAACAAACGAGCATCACCGTTCCTGAAATATTCGATAGTAAACCAGAAACCGGATTGCTGGTGCGCGGGGCAAGTATCCAATTGTTGGCGTTGCTCGAATCGGATGATTTGGATTATGCATTCGAATATGAGAGTGTGATCCAGCAGCACGGAATGAAAATGGTGGCTTTACCCGATGCCATAAATCTTGGCGATGGAACCTATAATTCAGCATATAAACAGGTGGTTGTAGAACTCGATTTCCGCCGCTTTGCCTCGGTAAGACCTGAATTTCGCGGGGAACAGATTGGCTATGGCATTACGATTCCCTCTTCGGCAATTCATCCGAAAGAGGCTGAACAATTTATTGCCTTTCTGCTAAGTCCCGAAGGAAGAGCGGTTATGCAGAATGATTATCATCCCATATTCAGCCAGCCAATCGGTGATAGTTATGCCAATATCCCCGCTGAATTACAGATATTATGCAAATCAAACCCGTAATATACCATCGGTATGACTCGCAAATTTAATTTTTTAGATAAAGTATTTTTATTATTGAGCGGGCTTATCTTGCTGATGGTGTTATTGCCATTGGTAAGCGTCTTATTGGGATTATCTCCTCAACAATTATCCGCAGCACTAACAGATTCTGAAGTGCTGGATGCAATAGGATTGACATTCAGCGCAGCAGCTATTGCCACCGGACTGGCATTAATCGGCGGGGTGCCGCTGGCATATTTATTGGCTCGGCGTGATTTTTGGGGAAAATCCCTGGTTGAGGCGGTGATAAACCTTCCAGTGGTTGTGCCGCATACCGCTGCAGGAATTGCTCTATTGCTGGTTTTTGGCAGACAGGGTCTGATTGGTAAATTTCTTTATCCTTTAGGGTTGACTTTTACAGATAACTTGGGCGGTATCGTAATTGCCATGCTGTTTGTTAGCCTGCCCTTTCTGATTAATGCCAGCCGGGAAGCATTTGCTCTGGTTGATAAGGAATTGGAATTAGCAGCCTTTTCTGATGGCGCTTCGCCATGGCAGGCTTTTTGGTATGTGACCCTGCCGCTGGTATGGCGAGGCATAGCAAGCGGGGCGATGATGATGTGGGCACGCGGTATCAGTGAATTTGGGGCGGTTGTTATTCTGGCATATCACCCAAAAACAGCGCCCGTATTGATCTTTCAGCGCTTCGAAGGGTTTGGATTAAAAGCTGCTCAGCCGGTGGCAGCTTTGCTCATTCTGACGGTGTTGTTTGTGTTTGTTATTTTACATTGGGTTTCGAAGGCGAAAGATCAACAAGTATCATAACGATGGGTGGTAAGCTGTTAACTATGTGGTACAGGTTATAAGAATAAAACCCAACTTGTTTTTCCACACCCTTCTTGTCTAATTATTTACGAGGTGTATAATAAAAATCCAAAGGTATCGCGCCCTCCAGGCGGTCTGCCTGCCAGCAGCTTACGGTATTTATCCTGTTGCCAGAGAAACGAGAGCGCGAATATGCCCGCACCAGAATCTTCAAAAAACACCAGCAGAACCTGAAAGGTCTCAAAGGTTGCAAGTTATCCTTGGTACCCTTTGTGGTTTCGTGTTTTTTATAAAACGCGGGTTAAAGAATACGCTCAAGCGAATTATAACTTGCTCCACTGCACCGGTGAGCGATCAACCCCAAAATGGCATGACGGCATTCTCAGATTGGCTAATGGGGCGGAATATGGAGCCGACGATGGTGAAAATACGCCATTCTACCGCCTGACGGCAAGTGGAGTAATAAAGCACATTAATTTGCGCCTATCTTCAAGGCATGTAATTGCCCCTTGCAAGTCAGGAGCATACTAGAAAAACCTGCAGCGGACGGGCGATCCGGGGGCTGCCTAGCTCGAAGGGTTTCTGTACTGAAAAACGTTTTCTAGTTTTGCTTATTTTTTGCATAGGTCCCGCCCCGCTGTGATGTTAGACGTTGGGCGGTTTGGATAATTAATATAATAAACAAGGAGATAAGCTATGTGTCATCTGAATAAATCAATCGTAGGGCTGTCTCTGACCGTTGGTCTTTTCATCTTGGCGGCTTGTTCCGCACCTGCATCACAGAGTAACCCACCGCAGTCACAGCTCACCACAGCTGTTGTCAACACGGAACAATTGCAGTACGACGACCCCTTTGCATATTGTGCGGCTGTGGGGACTATCGATACACCCGATGAGCAATACACTGGGCTCAAGATGCCGGATTCTATTGTGCAAGCCATGATCGCACAAGGGATTGTTTCGGCTGATGCACCGGAAGAGTTTCAGCAGAACGCAGTTTGGCGATGTATGAATGCCAGCGTGTGGGTCTGCCATTTTGGAGCCAATCTCCCTTGCTTGGAAAAAGCCGATATGTCGCAAGTACCGACCTCGGAAATGGAAGATTTTTGTAAATCAAATCCCACAGCAGACAGCATTCCCGCTGCTGTGACCGGACGAGCGACGATATACGAATGGAAATGTAATGCCGGGAAACCGGAAGTAATTCGGCAAGTTCTGCAAGTTGACCCACAAGGATATTTGGCTGACTTTTGGTATGAGGTGACGACCCAGCCAATTGAGAGTGTCGGTGCAGCCCGGATCGAATTTTAGCCTGAGAGGCTGACATGGTTCACCAATGGCTGCCTTGAGGTGCGGACCATCCGGTGGTTTGTGGCGGCGGGGTAGGTTAGCCAGCTGTTAACCAACTGGTTGTTCACTGTACCCGCTGCCGATAACACCATTCGACGCCGTGTTGAATATTACCGGTGCCGACACGCGGGGTTTTTCGTTCAACCCCGAACAATATTGGCGTAGTGCCCTGCCTGTGTGCCAGGGCGTGGAATTTTTCGCACAAAGCAGGGCACTGTCTTTTGATTCGCTGAGCAAGCTTTTTTGAACTTTAACTATGCCGCTGGCATAGCGAGGCGTGGTAAGCGGGGCAATCTTGCAGGTACGCATTATCAGCGAATTTGGGGCAGTCGTTACTCTGGCATATCACCCAATAATAGCGCCGCTATTGATCTTCGAGAGCTTCGAAGGATTTGGATTGAAAGCTGTCTATCCGGCGGTGGTGTTACTCATTCTGCCGGTTGTTAGTGTTTGTTTGTATTGGATTTCAAAGCCGAAAGATCAACAAGAATCAGAGCCATAGGAGATAAGCTATGTGCTATGGGCTATAAGTTATTCCCGTTGAATCACTTACGTATAGCCTAAGGTTTAATGCTTCTCTCCCCCCAACCGCCATATCTTTTCCGCTCTTAACGATGCTTCTTCGGCGTCGGGAATGAGTTCAACGATGCCCTCGATGGCATATGGCCCTTTGTCAGTTAAAGCTGAGCGAAAACGGTCATAAATCGCTTTTGAGATAATGATATTGACCACCCCCTCCAAATCTTCTAACGCCATGAAATATATCTGATCGCCGCGGCTGGTGAAAGCCCGCCGCCAGCTTTGACGTACCCCTGCCACGCGCAGGCGCTGCCCAGAACGCCCGGCAACGTCCACACTGGTGACAACACCCAATTGTTCCGCCTCCCCGGCAACCAGTTCGAGAGGATGGAATTCTACACTCAAGCCGAGAAGCGCTTCTTGATGGGCAGCTTTTTCAACCGGAGTCCAATCCAGTTGGTCTTTATCTGGCTGCTCATTGTCTCCTAAATTGAATAACGCCATTTGCCCTCTTTGGATTTTGGTTGATTTTAAACGGTGTATCAATTCCGGGATTACCCCAAAACCCTGCAGCGCCCCAACTTCGATCAGGTTTTGAGCTTCCCGCGGGCGCGGATCACCGCGGGATAAAAAATCTTCCAAAGTATGGAAGGGGCGTTCACTTAGAATCCGTTTTATCGTCCGCCGGGTGAGATCTTTCACCTGATCCAATCCCATGAAAAGGGTCGGTTTACCGTTCAAATAATGCAGGCTGAATTCTCTTTGTGAATAATTGATATGCGGCGGACGTAAATCCAGCCCAAGCCGGCGGGCTTCCATTAAGTATACTCTTTGACTGTAATACCCTCCCCAATTTGCTAATACGGCTGCTATAAATTCACCCGGGTGGTGGGTTTTACACCAGGCAGAGCGCCATGAAATTTGAGCATAAGAAGCAGCATGCGCTTTTGGAAAACCATACCCTGCAAAAGCTGCCATCATTTCCCATACTCTTTCGGCAGTTTCGACCGGTATTCCACTGTGTTCCAGCGCTCCGGCGATAAATTTTTCTTTCAGGGTTTGCATTTGCTTGCCGGGGTCGAAATGACTCATCGCCCGCCGCAGCAGATCGGATTCTGCCAGGCTCAGCCCTGCCAGTTCATGAGCAATCCGCAGAACTTGTTCTTGGTATAAGATTACGCCATAGGTGTCGTCCAGTAATTTACTTAATGCAGGGTGCAGATGAGCCACAGCTTCTGTTCCCAGGTGGCGGCGCACAAAGGCATCTTTTAATCCGCCGCTTAGCGGACCGGGACGATATAACGCCAATGCAGCCAGCACATCTTCCACACTGTGAGCCTGGATTTCCCGTAATGTGGCGCGCATGCCGGGGCTTTCGATTTGAAAACATCCAATAGTGTGCCCGGTGCGTACCGTTTGCGCCGTCTCCAGATCGTCATCTGGAATGGCATTCAGAATATCCAGCCGGGCGGGCTGGGGAGGGGCATGCTGTTTACGCAGTCCATCAGCGACATCTCCCAGCACGCTTAAACCCCTTATGCCTAACAGGTCAATCTTAACCAAGCCCAGGCGCTGGATGGAATCCAGGTCGAATTGGGTAATGACGATGCCATTGTTGGAAATTTGGGTGGGCGCCAGTTCTGTCATTTTTCCCGGAGAAATAACTACGCCGCCGGCATGCACTGAAAGATGGTGTGGTTTTCCACGCAGGGCAGCAGCCTGGGTGAAAATCTGTTGATATTTTGGTGCGGGGTAGCGTTCAATCAATTCAGCAAATGGCGATACCCCTACTGGCTGTGATGAACCAGGCGGGCCCCACCAGCGGTGAGGTAGCGCATTAATCAGGGTACTGATTTGCGAAGCAGGCAATCCATGCGCTTTGGCTGTTTCTCGTAGCGCCGAGCGCGAGCGGAAGCGGTTTATCGTTCCCACCATCGCTACCCGATCATCGCCATAAGTATCATAGACATGGCGGATGACCTTCGAGCGCCGGTGTGAGCATAGATCCGTATCGATATCTGGCGGTGTGGAACGCGCCGGATTGAGAAAACGCTCGAAATACAGGTTGAGACGTAAAGGGTCGGGGGTGGTAATGCCCAGGCAATGCGCCACCAGCGAGGAGGAAGCGGAGCCTCGCGAAGCCACGGGCACATCCGCCTGATAGGCAAAAGCGATGATCTTTTCCATGATCAAGAAGAGTGAGGCGTAATCTCGTTCGGTAATTACCGCCAGTTCATGTTCAAGGCGGTTTACGATATCTTGAGTAAGTTCTCCATACAGCCGTTTTGCGCCGTCGTACGCTTTTTGGCGCAGAGCCTGCTCTGGAGAAAGGTTTTGCGGTAGATGCACCTTGGGAAAATGCGGCTGTCCTAGAGGAAGCTGAAGATTACATCGAGCGGAAATTTCATGGGTGGTTTCGAGGGCTTGCGGGATATCTGTAAAACGTTTACTCATCTCCGAGGGGGATAAGAAAAACGCCCCAGCAGGAGCAACTTCATTTTCCGGGATTTTATCCAGGGTACAATTCAAGCGCATAGCACTGACCAATTTCTGCAGTTTGGCATCTTCGACCTTCAGGTAATGAACCGGGTGAGTGGCTACCGCTGGCAGGCGAAGTTGATCTGCCAGCTCAACCAAAGGCGCTGAAAGGTCGTTGGTTCCGTCAAGTCTCTGCACTTCGATGTAAAAACGCTCTGGGAAGAGTTCACTCAGGCGCTGTATATATTCTCGAGCCAGGCGGTGATGGGGTGAAGAAATCCATTTTGATATCAGTCCTTGTTCACCGCCGCTCAGGCAGATCAAACCGCGGGTATCCGCTGCTAATTGGTCAAATGGCAGCGACATAGCTCGCATATATTGAGGGTTGGTCATCAATTCACTGCTTAAACGGCAGAGGTTCCCCCAGCCTGTCATGTCCATAGCCAGTAAAACCAGAAAACCAGATTGGGGTGAAATCTCCCTGTTTCCGGCGGGGAGGTCATTTGCTATTCCTGGCGGCGGCTGAACAGGCAATTCCACCCCAAGAACAGGCTGCACGCCGGCTTCCTGACAGGCATCGTAGAACTCGATAGCGCCGGTGAGACCGCAGATATCGGTGAGTGCTAAAGCCGGCATGCCGTATTGAGCTGCTGTTTGCGCCAATTCCTTGGGTGAAGGTAGCCCCCGTAAAAACGAATAATACGAGTAGGTGTGCAGGTGGACAAACATGGGTATGGCATAATTATAGCCTGCAAAGGAAGATAACGCGCCATTACCAACACATCGATCTATTTGCGCATTAATAAATTTCAATCTCGAAGCATTTGATAGAAATCGAAACACTTCAACAATTTTGTGCAAGTTAATGGGTATTCTTGTTATGGGGGTCGAATTGCAGGCGGTATTCCCTGGGTGAAAAGCCAAAGCGTTTTTTGAACGCCCGGCAAAAATGCGCCGAGTCATTAAAGCCCCAATGAAAAGCAATATCCGTAATATTTTTCCTTGTCCCAGTTCGAACAAGCTCGCTGCGGCAGCGTTCCAGACGGCGCTCAAGGATCCAATGGGATACTGAAAATTTATCTTCCTTGAATAAAAAATGCAGATAACGTACAGAAATTCCAAAATGCCGGGCAATATTTTGCGGATTGAGATCAGTGTTGTCGAGATTTTCTTCGATAAAATCTTTGATTCTCGAAATTAAATTCGCTCCTGTCACCCCCACAATCATTGTGGATTCGCTCCATAAACACGCCGAGATTAAATCCAGTACGGTCTCAGTTGCAGCATGCTCTTGGCGCGAATCGATAGAGCCCGCCTGCAAACTCAATGCCGAAATGAGAGAAGATGTCACCGCGCCTAGCCCACTCTGCCAATCAATTGTTTTACCCACCAGGTTGTCTACGTGTGGCAGGGTATTGCGCATTCGACTTTGGGGGACAAATAAAGTGATTTTTTTAACTTTTGAATATAGACGGAAGCTGGTTGGAATAGTAGTATCCCACAATAGAAAATTGCCGGGTTTTAATAAAGCGTAATTGCCGCGGCATTCTACACTTTCGTTCCCCATCAACATAAGGAGCAAGCCATAATAAGCCACATTATCAAAAGCAATTTCATAATTTCCCCTAATCCCGCTACAGGGATCGCAGATACAGCGTACTACTCTCAAATCTCCCAATAAGCCCATCTCTAAATCCCCCAAATAACCTTCTGCTTGATTTTTTTCCAAAGACCAACGCAGATGGGAATCGTTCAACATCGCTTGCCAGGCATCATAGCGCTCGTGTATCCGAACTGGCTGGGTGGACCAACTCAGCACATGACGCTTTTGTTCAGCCTGCATTCCAGTTTATCTCCTCTCGAGAATCCTGCTTTGTGAATTGATTGATATTGCGCTCTTAATCAAATGATTCTGCACACTCAGTCAAGATTTCTCCGTGATTTTCTCATATAAATATTATACAGCATTCAATGCACCATAAATATTAATTCATTTGAAAGGAGTGACATTATGGGTAGTAAGCTAAGAGAACCTGTTTATATCCTGGGCGTTGGTTGCACCCGTTTTGGCAACCTGTTAGAAACGCCTGAAATCATGGGGTTAAGCTTACATGAGCTAGCAGCTCAGGCTGCCCAAGAGGCAATGGCAGACGCACAGGTGGATCCTAAGGAAATCGATGCCGTCTTTCTCGGCAACGTTACTTATCCCACATCGCTGCTTCCAGCAACCTATAGTCAGGTAGCCGATTGGTTGGGTATTCAATACAAAGCGGGGGTTCACTTCGACGCTGCCTGTTCAACGACCAATGTTGGTATTACTATGGCAGCTACGGGAATAGCAGCAGGGGTTTATGATAAGGTGCTGGTGGTTGGTTTGGAATCAACTTTAAGCCAGCCCAAATATTTGAGCCCCTATGAGCGTACCACCATTCCCACTGAGGAAATGTGGCTTTGGACCGATCATTGCGTCGGTCAGGCATACAGCGTACCCCAGGGATACGATATCTTCCCCACCTATAACGGAATTAATGCATTGGGTTATTGCCGTAAATATGGCATAAGCCTGGATGAATTGGAGCATGGGCTTTTTGAACTGTGCCGCACCAGACGTCTTCATGGGTCTTTAAATTCCAAGGCAATTCGCCAGGAAACACTGGAACAGGAAGCAAAAAGGATGGGCTTTGATGACCCGTGGGAATTCTGGAATTCTCGATTTAACCCGCATGTAGCCTGGCCTTCGCGCCTATACAGTGTGGTTACGCCGGCAGATGGTGCTTCTGCCATCGTTGTTGGACGACGCGAAGGAGCAAGTGTTTCACAACCTGTGGAGCTTAAAGGCTTTGGTATTAGTGTAATGGACCTGCCTTGGTATGGAGATGATCCGACAGTAATGCCGATTGATACCCACTCGTTCAAAAAAGCCTATGATATGGCAAATATCACCGCTAAAGATATTGATTACTTGCACGTACACGATTGCTCCCACATTATGAGCATATGTGTCGCCGAGGAATCCGGATACCTGCCCAAGGGACAGGGATTAAAGTTCGCTGAAGAGGGCCGCTTGCGATTCGACGGCGATAAGCCGATGAGCACCCACGGCGGTCGGCATGCTTTTGGTCATGCCTGGGCAGCCAGCGCCGGCTCCGATACTTACGAAGCCGTTAAACAAATTCGCGGCATGGCAGATGCCAGACAGATCAAACCTTTCCCCAAAACAGCTGTCATCCACACCCATGGATATGCAATGATTAGCACGGTTTTAGTTCTCAATGGAGGTAACTAACATGGCTGATTCCATTATCAAACAATATTATGATGCCCTTGGAAAGGGAAAGTTGTTGGGAAAGAAATGTAAAAAATGCGGGGCTGTCACTTTCCCGCCAACCACCGCCTGCAAAAAATGCGGAAGCAATGAGCAGGAATGGATAGAATTATCCGGAAAGGGGAAACTTCTGTATCTTTCTCATGGCATGGCGCCGCCTCCCAACCCACGCTTTGCAGAAATTGCCCCCTATGCTTATGGACATATCAAGCTGGAAGAAGGTGTCTTTGTCCAGGCGATCATCAATGGTGTAAGCATCGATCCCGATACTTTGAAATCATACTACGAGCGCGGTCCGGTGGATGTCGTTCCGGATATCATGGAAGTTAAAGGATTGAATGTTTTGGCATTCAAGGTAATGTAAAGTATGAAAGCTGAAGAAATCGAAATCATAGTATTGGAAGTTGTCGCTAAAATCGCCAAGCGTGATCCACAATCGCTGTCATTGGAAAACAAAATTGCCGAAGATTTGGGAATGAAATCGGTAAGCCGGTTAGAGCTGGCTGCCCTACTGGAAGACCGTTTTCCGGTAACGATTGATAATTTCGAGATTCGGAAACCAAAGAGTATTGCCGAATTGGTCGATCTGATCAAGGCAAAAATGTAGACAGCATTACAGGGGCTGACTAAAAAGTCAAAAATGTCATATGGTACGAAGTGTGTCTCACGAAGCGGAGCGAAACATCTCAAGTTAACTAAAAGTCTCTTCGCTTCATTCAGACCTGCGGCTAGATGTGACAGACTTCTATAAGGACAGCCCCTTCAAAGCTTGGTGACAATTCAGGTTAATTTTGATATCGTCATTGGTCGATACCAAAAATTGGAGCAGTGGCATATGAGCATTATGGAGACATTTTCTCAAAAGGCAAAACAAAACCCAAAGACAATTTTATTTCCTGAAGGGAATAACCCGACCATCCTAATGGCGGTTAAGAAGTTGTCTGATGAAAGCCTGGCTAAGCCGGTTTTGCTTGGAAATCCTGAAGAAGTAATTGAAGAAGCTGCTGCCCTGGGTTTCGATCTGACCGATATCCCCATTGTGCATCCGGATACATCGCCACATATTGAACACTATGTGACCCTTTATTGTCGGGAGAAGGATATGCCGCCTGGGGCAGGTCTGCGGATTATGATGCAGCCGTTATGCTTCGCCGCAATGATGGTGAAAGCAGGTGAGGCGGATTGTATGGTAGCGGGTATCAATCATCCCACCGAAGAGGTTATTCTTGCCAGCGAATTGATCATTGGCCTTTGTCCTGGCATCAGCGTAGTTTCCAGCTTTTTTATTATGGATATTCCCAACTTCACCGGCGGGGAAAACGGCTTACTAATCTTCGCTGACCCAGCTGTTAACCCCGACCCCAACGCTGAACAGCTGGCAGATATTGCCCTTGCCACAGCCCAAAGCGCTAAAGAGACCCTCGGATGGGAACCGAGAGTAGCCATGCTGTCGTTTTCAACCAAAGGCAGCGCTAGCCACCCATTGGTGGATAAAGTGATCGAAGCTACTGAATTGGCGCATCAAAAAGCGCCGAGTTTACTGATCGAAGGTGAAATGCAAGCAGACGCGGCGATTGTGGAGGCGGTAGCGCATAAGAAAATGAAATCCGAAAGTAAAGTAGCCGGGAAAGCCAATGTCCTGATATTTCCGGATCTTAACGCGGCAAATATTGCCTGTAAACTGGTCCAAAGATTAGCCAAAGCCAATTCTTATGGTCCGTTTCTCCAGGGATTCAATCTACCAGTCAGTGATCTCTCACGGGGCGCTACCGTTGATGATATCATCGGTGCTTCCATTATCCTTTCAGCGAGAGCATAATATGAAAATATTAGTCATCAATTGCGGCAGCGCGACGGTAAAATTCCGACTTTTTAAAACTCAAGAACAAGATGAAATTTCCAGCCTAGCGGGGGGAATTGTATCTGGTTTA
>JAAZNS010000346.1 GCA_012798185.1 Chloroflexota bacterium
GGTGGTTATCAACTTGCAGAGCGGCAATATATACCGCAGAAATGCCTTGCTGCGCCAGCTTATCGAAGGACAATATGAACGCAATGACCTGGAATTGAAGCCGGGAACATTTCGGGTACGCGGCGATACACTCGAAGTGATCCCCGCTTATCAAGAAAAATATGGATACCGGATATCATTTTTCGGCGACGAAGTGGAACGCATGGTGGAATTCGACCCTGTTACTGGCGAATTGAAACGCCAATTGCCCGCCATCCATATCTATCCTGCCAAACATTTCATCACCGATCAGGAAAAGCTGCAACAGGCAATCCATGATATCGAAAAAGAGATGGCAGAGCAGGTTGCTTTGTTTAAATCCCAAGAGAAACTGCTGGAAGCGCAACGGCTCGAACAGCGTACTATCTACGATCTGGAAATGCTGCGTGAGATGGGTTACTGCTCCGGAATCGAGAATTACTCCCGCCACCTCGACCAGCGCCCTGCCGGCTCCCCCCCATGGACACTGATGGCTTACATTCCCAATGATTATCTGCTGGTGATTGACGAATCCCACAACACGGTGCCGCAAATTCGTGGGATGTTCAATGGCGACCGCTCGCGCAAACAAACCCTCGTGGAATATGGTTTCCGATTACCCTCTGCATTAGATAACCGGCCTCTAACCTTCGCTGAATTCGAAAAGCACATGGGCTATACGATCTATACTTCTGCCACGCCTGGCTCATATGAAATGAATAAAGCCGATCAGGTAGTCGAACAAATTATCCGCCCTACCGGATTGGTCGATCCAGAAATTGAAATCCGTCCTATTGCCGGGCAAGTCGACGATTTAATCGGTGAAATCCACAACCGGGCGAATCAGGGGCAACGCACTTTAGTTACCACGCTCACCAAACGCATGGCAGAAAAATTGGCTGATTACCTTAAGGAATTAGGGATAAAAGTCCACTACCTGCATTCTGAAATCGACACGCTCGAACGAATCGGCATTTTACGGGACTTGCGCCTGGGCGTATATGACGTGGTGGTAGGTATCAACTTGCTGCGGGAAGGGTTAGACCTGCCTGAAGTCTCGCTGGTTGCAATTCTTGATGCCGATAAAGAAGGCTTTTTACGTTCTGAAACCGCGCTGATACAAACGATCGGCAGAGCAGCAAGACACGTAAACGGCAAAGTCATCATGTATGCCGATACAATCACCGATTCTATGCGTCGTGCAATCGATGAAACCAACCGCCGCCGCACAAAGCAAGAAGCCTATAATCAGGAACATGGCATTCAGCCGGTCAGTATTGTGAAAGCAGTGCGTGACCTCACCGACCAGCTTAGTATTAAAGCAGTTGCAGAGGAAAAAAGTGAATATCATGTTAGTGGGGGAAGTGGAATGCCAAAATCCGAAATGCTTCGGCTCATCTCGGAATTGGAAAAGCAAATGAAAGAAGCTGCAAAAAACCTGGAATTCGAAAAAGCAGCCGTATTACGCGACCAGGTTTTCGAGCTGCGCGGTATTCTTGCTGAAGAATCGAACCTGCCCCCCTGGAAGAAAATTAAATTGCTTTCGGGCGAAGAAAGTTAGCAGATTTTTCACAAACTATTCGAAAATCCTTCATAAAATCTTCACATTCACAACCTATACTATAAATATTATATCCAAAGATGTAACTGCTCAGGCTAGGGAAAAAACTTCGATTTTTTTTGTGTGTTGAATTTGGAAAAGCATCCAGACTGGCTGAGTAGTTACCCAAAGATTTTAATTAAAAGTATAAGGAAGTGGAATATGAAACCTGGAGTAATCGTAGCACTTGTTATTGGGGTTGCTATCATTGCCGTGATTGGCGGCGGTGTGGCAGGATTTTTGATCGGCCGGACCCAATTTTCAAACGCCGGGGTTTTTACACGAGTTCTTACCTTCGATAACAGATCGGATTTTTTCGGTCCGGAGATCTTTATGGGAAAGTGGCGTTACGAGATTTACCCCTTTCGAATGGGTCCGGGAATGATAGAAATATGGGAAGATGATCAACCCCGGCTTCAATATATGTTAGATGCCTACGCCGAAGCATTGGATATGACCACAGAAGAATTGAAAGATGAGCTTAAATCGGGAAAGTCTTTATGGGATCTTGCCTCTGCTAAAGGCGTTGCATCTGAAGATTTCGATCAATTTATGATCGATGCTGCCACGCAAGCCCTAAATAAAATGGTTGCTGATGATGTAATCACGCAAAAGCAGGCAGATACCATGCTCGAACGCATGAAGAAAAACTGGCAGAATGTAGACCCAGAAACCTGTCCCTGTTTCGATGGATTTGGAGGTCGAGGGCGTATGTGGCGCTGGGCTGTGCCGTGAAAAAATCCTGCCTTGCCCAATTCCTGGGGCTGTCCTAAAAGTCGATTTTGTCATGGTGAGCGCAGCGAAACATCCCTTTTATGAAATGAATAGACCCTTCGCTTCGCTCAGGGTTGCAACTTACTTTTAGGACAGCCCCGAAAGCTGTTTATGAATTCCTAAAAAACCCTGATTTTTATACTTCAGACATTTAAACTATGAAGCAGTAATAACGCCTTATATTCTATTATTGATAAATTTATTGAAAATAAATGATTGTATATTTTTGATAGCAGGCGACTAATTACTAATCCCTGTTTTACTTGTATAATCTAATTATGAGCACGATTTTAATCATCGAAGATGAGCCTGAATTGGTAAAAGTTTTGCGAGCTTATTTAGAACAAGCCGGTTTTACCGTATTGGCTGCTTACCGGGGTGATACCGGCTTATCTACCTGGGAACACAAGAAACCCGATGCGGTAATCTTGGATTTAAACCTTCCCGGTATGGACGGGCTGGACGTGGCAAAAGAAATCCGCCGGAAAAGTTCCACACCCATTCTGATGCTTACCGCCCGGGTGGAAGAAACCGATCAATTAATTGGGCTTGAATTAGGCGCTGATGATTACCTCACCAAACCCTATTCGCCCCGTTTGGTGGTGGCGAGGGTACGTGCTCTCCTCCGCCGCAGTAAGCAGCCCAATGAGGTTCAAAATATCCTGCGCGCTGCCGACATCGAAATCGACCTGTCTGCCCATACGGTTTATCGGAGCGGTCAGCCAATCGAGCTTACTCCTACAGAGTTCAACCTGCTTGCAGCGCTGGCTGAGCAACCCGGACGAGCATTTACCCGTTTACAGTTATTAGAAGCCTGTCAAGGGACGGCATATGCCGGTTACGAACGAACTATCGACGCTCATATAAAAAATTTACGCGCTAAAATCGAACCCGATTCAAAAAACCCTACCTATATTGAAACGGTATTCGGCATAGGATACCGTTTTACAAAAACATCTTTACCAGTTACGAGTTCTTCATCCGGCTGATGTGTATTCTCTACTCACAAGTATGGACCCGCGAGACTCGCTTTTCTTGTTCACCAATCTTGGCTAACCATTTATTAATACTTCATACCTTATTACCAAAATAATTACCTTCCATGCGCTTAAGATTAATCATCTCTTTTCTTCTAATTGTGATTGTCTCCATCGTCAGCATGACGATTATTGCTCAAATCAATACTGCTCGGGAAATCAGGGTTTATATGTTTAGCGGCAGTGGACCAGCCAGGCAGGAATTGATTGAAGCACTCACAGAATATTACAAAGCCAATCAAAGCTGGCAGGGAGTCGACAGGCTGCTCGGTCAGGCTGGGCGGGGTATGCATGGAAATTCGAATATGATGGCAAGGTGGGAAGAGCGGTTACGCCTTTTAGACGATAAAGGAGAAATTCTTTTCGACTCAGAAAATTTAGTAACCGGGGAGCAAATCACGCAAGACGAACTCTTTGTATCTGTCCCGATTATTATCAACAATCAAACGGTGGGTTATTTATTGCCAGAAAGGAATAAGATATTTACCCAAAGTGATGAGGAATTCTTAATAAAGCGCATTAAACATGCTGCTATCATCTCTGGATTGATTACTGCGGTCATTTCATTGGTAATGCTTTCATTTCTAACCTATCGGCTGCTTAAACCTGTCCATGAATTAACCCGGGCTACCGAACACATTGCCCAAGGCGACTTATCACAACGCGTTCCGGTGCGCGGCAATGATGAATTAGCAGCGCTGGGACGTGCTTTCAACCGCATGGCAGATTCCCTTGAAAATGCTGAAAAAAACCGCCGCATCATGACAGCCGATATCGCCCATGAATTGCGCAATCCATTGGCGGTCCAGCGCGCAAATCTTGAAGCCATGCAGGATGGCATTTATGAACTATCCCCAGAAAACATCAAACCAATTATTGAACAAAACCTGCTGCTCACCCGCCTTGTGGAAGACCTGCGCACACTGGCACAGGCAGATACAGGTAAACTGGAACTGATTCGCGTGGAATCCGATTTCTCTGCTTTGGTCAAGAAAAATTTGGAGCGATTTCAAAGTCAGGCAGATCAAAAACATATATCGATGCAGCTCTCAGGAGGAGAATCCTGCCCAGTCGTTTTCCTAGACCCGCAGCGCATCGAACAAATACTGGGGAATATCCTTTCGAACGCATTACGTTATACACCGCCCTCAGGAAAAATCGATCTATCGATTTCCTGCTCACCCGAAAATGTGAAACTGGAAATCCATGATGGCGGCCCGGGAATCCCAGAAGAGGCGCTGCCTCATATGTTCCAACGGTTTTACCGCCCCGACCGGGCGCGCAGCAGGTCAGAGGGAGGAAGCGGATTGGGTTTGGCAATTGCGCGCAAAATTGCCGAAGCGCATGGGGGTACATTATCCATCGCGAACCATCCTCAAGTCGGTGCTTTGGTTACTTTAACTTTACCCATTTCAGGAAAAACCTCATGAAAGCTAACAACGTCACCCGCATGCTCGATCAACGTAAAATCCCATATACAGTTTTTGAATTACCAGCAGAGAAATTAGGCGCTGTCGAAACAGCCCAATATCTTGGCATCTCTCCGGCATTGGTTTACAAAACCATCGTTGTAACCCGCCTGGAAAAAGGCAAGCCTATCTTAGCAGTTGTTCCTGGCGACCATGAGGTGGATCTAAAAGCGCTGGCAAATGCGGTAGGGGAGAAAAAACTCGCTCTCCCCACAGAAAGAGAAGCCGAAAAGCTGAGCGGGCTGCAGGCAGGCGGAATCTCTCCACTGGCACTGATAAACCGCGGCTTTCAAGTAATCATCGATCAAACGGCTCAATCGATAACTGAAATTTATATCTCAGGCGGGCAGCGCGGGTTGAACATACGCCTTGCCCCCGCTGCCCTTGCCAGTTTGGTCAATGCCAGATTCGCTGCCATTTCACGCTGAAATTACTGGGTATATTCACCCACCTGTTGTCCATTTACCCAAATGGTATAAGTTCCAGAAGCAAAGCTGCCCAGTTCCACAATCGTTTCAAAAGGTTGCAAAACCTGCACACACACCTGCGCTGGATCGGAAAGCGAGTAAACTTCAACGTTTATTTTCTTATCTGCATCCGGAGGAACCACATTTACC
Source organism: Chloroflexota bacterium (assembly GCA_012798185.1). Lineage (GTDB taxonomy): Bacteria > Chloroflexota > Anaerolineae > Anaerolineales > UBA4823 > JAAZNS01. The sequence goes on from JAAZNS010000346.1 coordinate 5,516, forward strand.
CGCAGAAAATGACAGGGTGTCGGCAGGGAACCGGTTAAAGATAATCCTGCCTGATTTGGATTAGTTTTTAAAACCACTACTTCACTCTTATCAAGGAACACTTCACCGCGGGTCATTTTTTCCTCTCCCGGGATAGAATCCTTAGGAGATGCAATATTGTTACCGACGGGCTGACCCGGGGCAGGGTAAGGAGAGCCGCCTGTACTGCCGTTCTGACCGATAGTTGGCGGCGGGTAAGCGTTTTGTTGAGTCGGACTGCCGCTCTCGGGTATCGGATAAGCAGCTTCTTGGGCATCCTCAGTCACAACAGGCACAGGGTATGCAAGCTCCTGAGATGGCTCCCCGCTTGAAATAGATCCGCCTGTTTGAGGCGCTGTTGTACCGCCCTCTGGTGAATAGTTGCCAGTTGATTGTTGAGATCCAGGGCTGCACCCTGTTATCAGTAAAATCAACATCAAGCTTAAGAAGAAAATGGTTTTTCGCATAAGGTTCTCCATATTGCTATTATGTAATCGATAGACGCAATTCATACTGATATCGTTCCTTCAGAAAACTACCCTTTGACCACAATCAAGGGCGAAAGACGAGCAACTTTACGAGCCAATCCAGCCCGTGTGACCGTCTCTACAACTTCGTCCACATCTTTATACGCTTCAGGCGCTTCTTCTGCTAATCCAGAAAGGGAGCCTGTTCGGATATGGATGCCACCGGCTTGTAATGAATTTCGTAAATCCTCACCCCAGATTTTTTTCTTAGCCTGCGCCCGGCTCATCATCCGTCCCGCCCCATGACAGGTCGAGCCAAAAGAACGCTGCATACTCTGTTCGGTACCAACCAACACCCAGGAGGCAGTTCCCATACTGCCAGGAACCAAAACCGGCTGGCCAATTTCACGGTATACTTCCGGCAATTCTGCCTCACCTGGTCCGAATGCGCGGGTTGCCCCCTTGCGGTGAACACATAATTTCATTAATTCGCCATTTACCACATGCTGTTCGATCTTGCCAATATTATGAGCGATATCATATACCTGGAATAAATACCAGTTTTTCACTTTACCTGCCAGCGTAAGCTCAAACGCCTGACGGGCAAAATGCGCCAATATTTGCCGATTGGCAAAAGCATAATTTGCTGCACAGCGCATAGCGCTGAGATAAGCCTGTCCTTCAGGGGATGTCAGCGGGGCGCATACTAATTCCCGGTCTGGTAAGTGAATGTCATACCGCTTTACTGCACTTTGAAAAGAAGCCACATAATCGGTGCAGATTTGATGACCAAAACCGCGTGAACCACAATGAATTTGTAGAGTTAGTGCACCTTCTTTCAAACCCATCAATAAAGCAGCCTGCTGGTCGAACACCTGATCGACCACTTCCACTTCGATAAAATGGTTGCCGGCGCCCAGGGTGCCAAGCTGCTCCTTGCCACGCTGCCGGGCGCGGCTGCTCACCGATGCAGGATTGGCGCCTTCTATGCACCCGCCTTCTTCGGTACGCTGTAAATCTGCCTCATCGGCATATCCCTGCTGCTTTGCCCACCGGCTGCCCTCCCGGCAAACATTATCCAGCTCCTTATCCGAAAGCCGGATTCGTCCTTTAACCCCTACCCCGCTGGGACAGGCATGGTTGAGCGCCGAAGCAAGCTCATCTAAATACTCAACCACTTCCTGATACATAATCTGCGACGATAAAAGACGAATCCCGCAATTGATGTCATAACCAATGCCGCCGGGAGAAATGACCCCTTGCGGATAACTTGTTGCAGCAACACCGCCTATTGGAAAACCATAACCCTGGTGCATATCCGGCATTACCACTACATGACCTACCAAACCAGGCAGGCTTGCGCTATTAACCGCTTGCTGCAGCGATTGGTCATCCATCACGGCTTCCAGCAATTTATGAGTAGCAAAGATGCGCACCGGCACCCGCATCGCCTTATCGATACTAGTCGGTATCTCCCACTCAAAATCACTAATTTTTTTTAAATCACTTATACTGACCATATTACAAACCCTTACTATCTACCGTTACCTGGCTTGCAGTTTAGTCTTCAGCGATCATTTTTAGAGGAAATCATAGCAAAAGATTTCACTGTGAATTCATCATCTTTCCTTATATGCCCAAAAACAATTAACCGGCATAACTACTCAACCAGCTTAAACATTTATCTAAATTTGAGGTGCTTACCATAGCCTGAACAGCTGCAGCTTATATTATTTATACATCGAACACGATATGCGCCTCCAAGCCGTGCGAAGTATTTTCGATTTTTAAATTGTGGTAAGTTACCGCTTTGATTTCCTTGCGCAATGAGGCTATGGGCGCTCCATATACAATGGCATCCAATTGATGGTCATCAATTGACAACTTAAATTGATCGAAGCCAATTCCTTCCATTTCGATGAAGAAAAGCAATTCGTTTAAAAAAGAAACTAATAATTCCTCTATATCTGAAAAGGACAAACTAAAGTTACGCGTTAAACGAGGTTCGGGTTTTAGCGCCATGCCTATTAATGTATTCATGCTGATCGCTGCTTGCATTAAGAGAAAAGACAAATCCTTGCCCCAAACCCGCACCTGGCAATCAGCGGTATGCTCAATTTCTTCGTAACCCGAAGTTTGACTTTCCTTCATACTCTGGAGTATACCGAATTTTTGGGGATTTCCACGGGTTATTAAGAAACCTTTATCAAATATTCATAATTTATCAAGCCCATACTGCTATAATTTTATATTCAGAGGTTATATCTGCCGGCAGATAACACTCATTTTACATCGAATAATCTGTAAATTATCCAACGGCAAAGCCAGTTTGGGAAAGTTTTCGAATTTGATTCGGGGCTTTTCCACCACAGCCTGAGCAGTATCGAAAATAACGAATTGATTATGAAATTTAACCTGGCTAAAATTGAAACTCAATTACAAACCCTCATCGAGGGTAGTGTTTTAAAACTGTTTTCGTCGAAAAATCCGCTGGGCGAATTAGGCGACCAGTTATTATTCGCTTTAAAAACAGGATTGCGCGCTGAAGTAAACAATAAAACCGTAGCACCCGATGTGTTCACGATTATTGCCCACCCTTCATATCTAACCAAACTTAAAACACAGAAGAATTGGCAAGAAACTCTTCTGGCGAAAATTATATGTGAAGCTGAAAAACAAAATTACTCATTTATGTGTTCTCCGGCAATTCAATTGGTGGAAGATGCCTCATTGTCGCCTCAAAAAGTGGAAATTGGCACACAAATCAGCGTAGATAGGATCACAACCACCACCGATTTAGATATCGATATGTGTGAATGCGAGAAAAATTTACCCCAAAATGCCTTTCTGATTGTTAATGGTAATCAGACATTTCCACTTTCCAGCGCGGTAATCAATATCGGAAGACGGCCAGATAACGATCTTGTTATCGATGATCCGCGGGTCTCCCGCCTGCATGCCCAATTGCGATACCAAAAAGGTCATTTTGTAATTTTCGATTTGGATTCTACGGGTGGCACGACTGTAAACGGGAAAAAAATCCATCAATGGGTTTTATCTCCAGGCGATGTCATCTCACTGGCAGGAGTACCGGTCGTATATGGGCATGAGACCCCTCAACTCGGTGAAACAGATCGATGGATTGCAGATACTCCAGCTAAGTCTTTATAATATAATAGTGGAATGACCGGCATCATCCTGCTAATTCTACGTTTATTTTTCGCTGTCAGCTTATATCTATTTCTGATTTGGATTATTTATACGTTATGGCAGGAATTGAAAAATCAAAGTAAAACACTCGAAATCCGTAAGGTGCCCCCTATTACTTTAGAATTAGATATTGATGGGCAACCATCGAAAAAAACTTTTTACGAGCCAGAAATCATTCTGGGGAGGAATCTTACTTGTGATTTTTGTCTTGAGGATCACACCGTTTCTGCCGAACATGCACGGCTGATCTTCCGCCAGGGACAATGGTGGGTGGAAGATCTGCAATCAAAAAACGGCACGTTCCTCAATCAATTACCCGTCAATGATCCTGTTGTCA
>JAAZNS010000347.1 GCA_012798185.1 Chloroflexota bacterium
AATAAAACCGATCCTGCTGCCTTCTTCTGTTAACACACGGAAGATTGAGTACCGGATAAATTTTTGCGTGCCATCAGGTAAAGCGATGACTTCATCTAATTCCTGGTTATAAGGTTGGGTGGATTCTCCAGCGCGGATCTTATTGAGCATCCGCTTAAACTTCTCAATCTTCTCGCGGGTTCGTTCTGGTGGGGGCAAGAGATCGTTATATGCCCCGAGTACTTCTCTACCTAAAAATTCCTCTTTCTTCCGATTTATTAATTTCTCAAAAGCGCGGTTTGATTCAATGACCTTATTTTTCTCGTCTATCAGAATAAAAGGCTCAGATGCCTGCTCAATTACCGTTCTGAATTTGGATTCAGAAAAACGCAATTCTTTTTCCACTTTCATACGATCTGATATTTCTGATTGAAGCTGATCTACAGTCAGCCGTAACTCATCTGTGCGGGATTCTACAGCCGACTCAAGCAGCGAAATGGACCGTTTAGCGTTAATAATCGGGTCTGTAATATCTGTTACTCTACGAATGAGTATTAGTTTTCCTGATAAACCGCCTTTTTGATCTCGGATATTTGATATGGAAATATCAAAAAATGAACTCATACCCGTAGAAGGATCATCGTTTTGTTTTAGATAATTTGCGTTTTCTTGATCGATATCGATATGCGCCATCCATTCAGGTAATATTTCAGTAACCATTTGTCCTGCTGGTTTGATCACACCAATACCTGTCATTTCTCTGGCTGCCTGGTTAATATCCAGTAATCGTCCCTTTCTGTCCACAATGATGACACCATCTTGCATCGTTTCAAGAATTAAGTCACGTGCGATAGGTATAATTTCTATGACCTTATTGGAATATAAATAATAGGCGAAAAATAAATTGGTTATCCCAATCGCAATCGGAGAAAAATCTGGCATCCTACCAGTCCCGATTTGTAAAAGTCCCATGAAAGAACCGACAAGCAATATCAGAACGGAAGGAGTAAATGTCAGGTAGACCAAAAAGGTACCCCTGCTCTGCTTGTTGTAATGCTTCAATAATAGATAAGCACAATACAGAGATGCAATATAGGCGAAATGCAGCCCAATCCATAAAGGTAAACTTAAATTACTGAATTGTCCGGTAATGTTCTGGTGTTTCTGCAGATCAAAGTATTTCAGTGGAATATTGTATTGAGGAAATACCAGCAGTAGTATGACAATACCAGCCGGGATGAGGGTAAGGATAGCTCTAACTAAATTCTGTCGATTCAAATAATTGCGGGAGAGGCTAATTACATATTCATATAATAATGCAGGGAATGTGAAAATCAGGATCCAACGTATAGTGGACCAGAATAGATGCTCTTCTGGAGATTCTGCCAGAATCCCGAACAACCCCCCCATGATCCAGATGATTTCGACCAGCAGAATAAATAATAATGGGAGTGTACCCGTAATGGTTTGACGGCGAACAATGAAATACGCCAGCAATAATGTAATTGCCATTGAAATTAGTATGGAAGTAAAGAATAACGTCAGATCCTGATGATCCATTATTGCACCTGTATTTAATGCGAAATATTATTCTTGAAACTATATTGTACAGATATACCCGCGTTATTGAATAAAAGGAGAATAAATAACCTATAAATGACTATACAAACATGATATTGTACAGAAAATAATAACGGATTTATCCTGATATTAGTTTTTACAAAAAGAAAAACCTTGATATCGAAAAAACTCCACCAAATCCAGTCGGATACGGTTGAATGATAAAATTATGCAAATACAAATGGAAAATACCACTTCTGCAAGCCCTAACCCTAAAAATTATTTCCCGCGCA
>JAAZNS010000348.1 GCA_012798185.1 Chloroflexota bacterium
CATGCCATTAAATATTTGAACTTGATAATTTCCTGGCTTCAATTCTTCTGGCTCTGGGTTCCAATCGGTATAACCAAAACCACCTGTGCCTCCATCCCAAACTTTTGTTTCATAAAAGACCAGTTCTCCGTTGCGGAACCATAAAGCAGTCCATTGAGAGCCATCAAGCATCTGATCGTAAGAATATACAGCATAAAGGTGCCCCACAGGATTATTAAAAGCAGTACCCGAAGCGACCGGTCTATACATGGCATCGATCCCCTGGGTGAAAGTCAGTTCACTGAATTTTGCTTGCGGATTGGGTGTTATCGTACCTTGAAATTCTTCAGCAATTGCCAAAGGAACATAGGGTGTAGGTGTTATGGTTGGTGTATAGCTTTCCCGAGGGGTGAGAGTAATGGTTGGGCTAAGTGTTATCGATGGTGTGATACTGATGGTTGGTGTAAAGGTTATCGTGGGGGTTAGTGTAATTGTTGCCGTTGGAGGAAAAAATCGATAGATAAAGGGTTCCATTTGATAATTGAGAAAAAGCGCCACAAAAATCAATCCAAAGGCAGAGAGCAGCATCCGCCACCCAGATACAGTGCGGTCCCTCCGCAAGCGAAAAAACGGCAGTTTACGCGCTGCACGAAGTGATCGGTATCCTCGCCAAAATAAGAATACTATCAGAATGACAACAATGATTAATGTGGTTTGAACAGCAGAATGGATATCAAGTGATAGCTGCATGAGATATCGACATTAATGGCTGCTTTCTTGTGCGACAGGATTTTGTAATATACCCAAACCTTCAATGGATACTTTCACAATATCTCCTGGTGAAAGCGGACTTACACCGGCGGGTGTGCCGGTTAAGATAATATCTCCTGGAAGAAGAGTCATGATGGACGTGATGAAAGCAACGAGTTGACGGGTATCGAATATCATATCCCGAGTAGATGCCATTTGGCGCATATCATCGTTCACAAAGCATGAAATTACTGCATCAGCAGGATCGAATTCAGTTTCGATATATGGACCCAAGGGGCAGAATGAATCGAAGCTTTTACTCCTTGTCCATTGTCCATCTCGTTTTTGAAGATCGCGCGCTGTAACATCATTGGCAATGGTGTAACCATAAATAACCGAAGTCGCTTGTTCTGCGGGAACCCATCGGCTCCGTTTTCCGATAACAATCGCTAATTCTGCTTCGTGTTCGACCTGTTTAGATTGAGGGGGCAAAATAATCGTATCGTTCTGCCCAATGACGGAAGAAGGAGGCTTTAGAAAAATCAATGGATATTCTGGAATTTCCGCTTGATGTTCTTTAACATGTGCAGCGTAATTACGCCCAACACAAACAATTTTGCTCGGCTGAATAGGGGCAAGCAGCCGAACAGATTCTAATGGAATATTCGCTTCTGCTCGGCGGAATTCTGCAAAGGGATTACCTTCGATAATACCAATATTATTTTGATGTAACCATCCAAAACGAGGTTCGCCCTCGCCAAATTGAAAGCGAAGCAGCTGCATAAGATATCCTATATTACTTCTTTTGAAACTATTCTAGTGGACGCTGAATCAATGAAGAAAGTTCAGCAATGGCTTGTTCGGTGCCAGCAAATCGATCTGCAAACCGCCAACGCAACACCTGCGCCAATGTAAATACCAGCGCTTCAGTGCAAACAATGCCTACATCCAGATCGGTTTGTGCTTGAGCTGATAATACAATGTCCGCAGAACGGGCAGATGCCAGAGAGGCAGAAGCAATCAGAGCTGCGGTTGGAATTCCCTTTGCTTTTGCTTCTTCGAGTGCTCGAGCAATATACGGCGATTGACCGGTGATTTCCATGGCAAGCATAAGATCTTGCGAACTGGCAGTATTGATTGTTCTAGCCAGGTCTGCAACACCTGAGCGTGCAATATATACAGGAAAACCGGCTTGTTCAAGGTATTGAACCAGGCTGTAAGCCGTTGGCTGAGCCGGACATTCTGCCAGGATAACAATCCGGCGAACGCGACCCATTAATTCAGCCAGTTTTTCGAGAGATTCGGTATCCAGAGATATCCTGGTATGTTCAAGGGCTAAAACCAACTCACGCATGGCTGCTGCAGCAACGCCGGCTGCAGAATCTTCGACTTTTGCTTGAGCAGGGCGGAGCAGCAAGTCGCCTTTTACTCGCTCTCGAATCTCTCTTTGCAATTCGGGAAACCCATTGTAACCCAGCTGTTGCGAGAAACGAACAACAGTTGCCGCATCTAAATTTAAAACATGCGCCAATTCACTGGCAGTCATAAAGGCAGCTTCTACATATGAATCCAGAAGATAATCTGCCAGTTTGGCAAAACTCTTCGACATATTTATTCTTTCCTGACGTATTCGTTCCTCGTATAACATGTCTTCCTCCTATTTTTTCCCGCAATACTTGCGCATCATTAATGATAAGTTTATCACAATCAATTCAGACATGCAAATGAAAGTGTATTAATATCCCATGATTGCAACTTTTATCAAATTCGATAATCTGCAATTAATTAGGGATTCGAGATTTATTTGGGTAGAGTATAAAATTAGATAACCCCGTTATGTGTCAAACACTACACGTTAATGATTGATCATGGGGAGATAAATACTGGTGACGGGATCGGCAATTATGCACGCTTCACTATTCTCAAAATCTGACTGATTTACCCCTCCTCCGCCAAGTGGATATGAATTAACGCTGATAATTGAATCGTTATCAATGACCTTTAGATTGATTGTACCGCTGCTGCCACTGATCACGCTTACGGTATACGCTGCTCCCTCGCCATATACATTACCCACGAATGCATCTGCCACGCCTGTCTTTTCTACCGTAAAATCAGACGCATCAACACCAAAAACAGGTTCCGAGAATAATACTGTGAATTCAACATTTTTTATCAAACTCGGGTTCGGGCTTGCGCAGGCAATTGAATTGATAACAGGTGAAGCGCTGCCTTCATCCAGTGAGATTACGATGTTTAGAATGTCATTTCCGTAAATTAACTTTGCGATATCCGCATCGAATATCGAGACATATTTTGCTGCACCGTTATACCCATCTTTGTAAACCTTTATCAGACGAAGAAAATCATAATTGTTATGCGGATTATTAGAACCACCCCATGCAAAAACGATTTGGCCATTTGAACTGGTATATCCATCTAGGAGCAGTTCAGTGTGATAGGGTGATTCTCCAACTACGTTCCATATCTTTACATTTGCACCTGTAATTGGCTCACCACTGGCATCAACAATGTTGAGAGTGATATTTTGAAGATCGACTGTGGGAAGATTGTTGCGATAATTGCCGCTCATGATTGTAGCGGTTAATGCGGAAAATCTTACGTAATCAAGCAAAGCCTCTCGAGTGGATAATCCTTCACGGGTGGCATTACGCAGAAGAGGATCAGTCATAAAATCCGGCTTATCACGCCAATATGCATCGTTGGGATCGATTACATTGATGTTTAAATAGGGAGGAATACCGGTAGTATCTTGTATGGTGGCAAGTTTATAATATTCACCAATGCCGGCTTTATATACATGAGCCAATTCGTGCAGCATATTATTGATCTGTACCCAATAATCGGTCAAATCACTTCCACTAACCGTTTCGGGATCATACAATTTCCGCCATCTCAATCCCCCAAGAACACCTGCACCGCTGATATCGAGTCCGCCATATCCACCATATGATACAGAGTAATTGCTGGCAAGAATATGCGCCCAGATTTCGAACCCATCTTCTGGTAAGGGAAGGGAGGCATAGTTTGTGTGAGGCTGCGTATCGGTGATGATGATATCTGTTTCGGGGTTGAAAATCAGACGCCGGTTGGTGTTTTTCGCTAGGATGGTGTTCATATCCTCGACATATTTAGGAAGCACCATTTTTGCAAAATCAATATCGGGGACTAACTTCGAGGCGATATAGAATTTGAAGATATGTTCTTTGATTTCTAAGGGCTCAAAATCAGGGTTTTCGACAGGCGATTCTGATAGGATGGTATATAGATTTTTCTGAACAGAAGATTTTAGATTATTAGGAGCCGGTTTCCCCGAAGATGCAGAAGAAACAGTTATCGGATTGGTTATAAAGCTAACAAAAAGGACCAGTGCAAAAAGAGTAACCCTGAGTTGACGCTGTAATTGCCCATAATAAGCAACTCTCAGGATATAACCAAAGAAAGCGGGAAGTCTTAAGGTGTGATTCTTACGATAACTGTAAACGGATTTCATTTCGTTTTCGGTAACCTGGCAATCTTGGCCACTACGTGGCGTTAGACCCAATGGCTTTGCGACGCCGGCTTTCGCCGGTTTTGCCTTTATCGAACGATTGATAGTGAAAATCTCTTGTTAAAATTCAACGAGCCTGGGGATTTACCAGGCTCGCCTTTTAATTACGCGAATGCAATCATTCATTATCTTCGGCAACCTGGCAATCATAATCACTTGCGTGATGTTAGACCCAATGGCTTTGCGTAGCCGGCTTTCACCGGTTTTGCTATTTTCGGATTATCCTTCTATTTCGTTATCGGCATATTATATCAATAAATAATGAGAAATTAATAAAACACGCATTACAATCTTGCAAACCGAGTTGCTCAATCATGATTGCGAATGATAAATGCAAAAATATATTTGTAATTGTGACAGGTTAAAATGGAATTTTGGAAATATTTCTTAAAAAAGTTAAATTGATACTCAAACTGAATTGAAAACCGATAAATTATTAAAAATGGATTTTCAACAATATAAAATTTGCATTTTTAATGACGGCATTAGTCTTCATTTCTCTAAAAAACAAGGGGCTGTCCTAAAAGTAGGCTGTCACCCTGAGCGAAGCGAAGGGTCTATTCATTACATAAAAGGGATGTTTTGCTACGCTCAACATGATAAAATCGACTTTTAGGACAGCCCCTACTGCAAATAACCAATATTAAAAAAACAAGCTGCCACTGAAATATTGAGCAATATATTTCAAAACGCCTATGAAAAAACCGTATAGTTCTAACGCCAAATAAAACATGCCAGGTGATACTGATTCGCCTGGCATGTTATTTATCGATATCAGATGCTTACTTGATAATCAACGGCATATATACATAGAAGAATACTTCAACGGGGTTGATGGTGACATTGACGGTGATGGTATCGTAGCCGCCTTTTGTATCCTCGACTCTTACCACGAAGCTGTCATCGCCTGTGTATCCTGGGTTTGGTATATACCCGATTACCTTCGAATAACCTTTGCCGCTGGCTTCAGCTGTGCCGTGTTGTGCCGGGGTGCTGATACTCCAGGTTAACACGTCACCATCAAGATCTTCGGCATGGAGAGTCAGGGTGAAAACGTCCGTCATGATGATACTAGTGCTCTCACCTTCGGTAATCACCGGGGGATTGTTGGGAATCTGGGTAAAGGTTGCTGTAACCTCTTTATCTGCATCCATGGTTACAGTACATGTGCCAGTTCCCGAACATCCTGCACCGCTCCAGCCAGCGAAGGTCCACCCTGGGTCTGCAACTGCACTCAAAGTCACTTCATCGTTCAGGTAGTATGGTGCTGGTTTATCTCGATTGACCGAACCATTGCCAACAATATTGACTGTCAAAATATACTCGATTTGCGTATAGATCACACTGGCTGTATGAGCAGAAGCCGGCATCGTCACGGTGTTGGTGCTGGCAGTGCTGCTGTTGTTATTAGTGCCCGTCCAGCCGCTGATCTGCCAACCGCTGACAGGAACAGCCCCGCTGAGTGAGATGCTTTCTCCGGCGACATACTGGCCTTCTGCACAGCCAGTCGAATGGGTCGGGTTGGCTGTCGGATCACTGCCACTGCCGGTGTGGCTGAGCGTCAGGGCGTAGCAGGTTGGAGGAATTTCAGTATAGATCACACTGGCTGTATGAGCAGAAGCCGGCATAGTCACGGTGTTGGTGCTGGCAGTGCTGCTGTCGTCATTGGTTCCCGTCCAGCCGCTGATCTGCCAGCCGCTGGCAGGAGCAGCTCCGCTGAGGGCAATGCTTGCACCCGCCACATATTTCCCAGCTGGGCAGCCTTCTGAGTTCGCTGGGGATGCCGACGGATTGCTGCCATTTCCGGTGTGGCTGACTGTTAGTGTATAACATACCGGACGCGGTGTAATG
>JAAZNS010000349.1 GCA_012798185.1 Chloroflexota bacterium
TGAAATATCCAATCCTCTCTACTCCTGGATTGGTTATCAATGAAAAACTGGTCTCTGCAGGCCGTATTCCAACTGAAGAACAAATCGAAACCTGGCTCAAAGAGTAATTTATTTCGGGCGGAAGGCCAATTGGCTCCGCCCATAATTTTGTCTGAATATTATTCAAACTTCTGAATATGATAGGAATGTAATATGGATAATTCGCTTACACACCCTGCCAAACAGAGTCAGCTTCGTATCTTTGCCCTGCTGGCCTTAATCACCACAGCCTGGTTTGCTGCCTATAACCTGATTCAGCCGTTGGCAAATTGGATTTCTTACGGCGTACTGCACCTGACCCAGGGCTCTCACCTGGGGGATGCTGTTGCTTTTTTCTTGTACGATGTTCCCAAGATCCTCCTATTGCTATCCGGGATGATCTTTTTAATTTCGATCCTGCGCACATTTTTCAGTCCAGAACGAACCCGTGCCCTGCTGGGTGGTAAGCGCCAGGGAATTGGCAACGTTCTGGCTTCCCTTCTTGGTATTGTCACCCCATTTTGTTCCTGTTCAGCGGTTCCGTTGTTCATTGGGTTCGTTGAAAGCGGTATTCCATTGGGAGTTACCTTTTCCTTCCTGATTGCAGCGCCAACAATCAACGAAGTGGCAATTGTCATGCTTTTCGGTTTGTTTGGCTGGAAAGTGGCTGGTTTATATATCCTTTCAGGTCTAACCATTGCCATCATTGCCGGAATGCTCATTGGTCGGTTGAAGTTAGAACGTTACGTCGAGGATTTTGTCTGGCAAATGCAATCAGTGGGTGGACTTCAGGAGGAAAAACTTACCTGGACGAATCGGATTGAAAGGGCGTGGGAATCGGTCAAAGAAATAGTCGGTAAAGTTTGGCTGTATGTAATCGTTGGTATTGCAGTCGGCGCAGCAATTCACGGTTATGTGCCTGAAAGCGCCTTGGTTGACATAATGGGTAAACAAGCATGGTGGTCGGTGCCGGCAGCCGTGCTTTTAGGAGTACCACTCTATTCCAATGCGGCTGGAGTCATCCCAATCGTCAGCGCTTTAATGGAAAAGGGGGCATCCCTCGGTACCGTACTGGCTTTTATGATGTCTGTGGTTGGACTGAGTTTACCTGAAACCATCATTCTACGCCGTGTGCTAAAGCCCCAACTTATCGCTGTTTTTGTAGGGACGGTGGCCTTGGCAATCATAATCACCGGGTATCTATTCAATTTGGTTATGTAATAAAAAGGAAAAGAGGAAACGATGGACGACAAAGAAATCCTGGAAAAAGCATTGGAATTCCATGGGCATCGCTGTTGGGCAAGCGTTGCAGGAGTGCGAGTTGGCCTGGCAGCCATGGAAAAACTAGGTGCCAAACGATCCGGCGGCACACAGCTTTACGGCATTGTTGAAATTGGTGAAGAACACGGTGGAATGTGCTTCGGTGATGGCGTCCAGTACACCACTGGTTGCACCTTTGGAAAAGGTAACATCCGGAAAAATCCTATCGGAAAACTAGGATTTACCCTGATTGAAAAGGATTCCAACCGTGCTGTACGGGTGGTGTTTACGAGCAGATTACAAAAGCAAATTGCCACATCCAAATTTATGCAACAGCGAGCTGCCGGCATCTCACCGGATGAGATTCCGTTGGAAGATCAGATGGAACTGGTCGACCTGGTTTGGAATGCACCGGCTGAAGAGGTGTTAAAGGTTGGTGAAGTATTTGATTATCCTGGGAGATGGATTCCAGAAGTAATGGGCTTCAAACCGTGTGACCGGTGTGGAGAATTGACTGCTCTTGCCTATCTGCGCGTGGATGGTGCACAGCATGTTTGCATCCCTTGCTCTGGCTACGACCGATAAAGAAGGCTGGAATGTCAATCACCGTCTACATAATAAGCGCTGCATTGGTTTTCGTTTTCTCCGGCTTACTGGCGATGGCAGGTTTGGGTGCCGCCTTTCTGTTTGTACCGTTGTTTTATTATCTGGGGGTGCCCCTGGCCGAGGCAACCCCCACTGCCTTGTTGCTGAATGTGGTTAGTCTATTATTAGCGACCATCAATTACTGGCGTGGCAAGCTGATCAATTGGCGGGTGGGGCTGCCAGTGCTGGTCGCCGCTGTTGTACTTTCCCCGATTGGCGCCAGATTGACAGCATCGGTGAATAAGACTTTACTGCTTGGGATGTTTGCAGCCTTTTTGGTTTTTGCCGGAGCCATGATGCTCTTCTATAAGGCGAAGACCCGTGAGCAGGCGCTCAGCCGCCCTGTTGAGGTTGCTGCCGGTGCCAGTGTGGGGACAGTGGCAGGCTTTCTAGGCGGCTTGTTGGGTGTGGGCGGCGGCAACTTCATCTTACCAGTGCTCAACTGGTTGGGGTTGGATGCCAAAGTGGCTGCCGGGACAACAGCGCTCGTAGTGGTATTCTCTTCGCTTTCCGGTTTTCTTGGTCATGCCACAATGGGCGGGCTCGATCCGATCTTTGTAGGCGTCATGGCGGTCATGGCGGCAGGCGGGTCGATTGTAGGCTCGCAATTGATGAAAACGAAAGTCTCAAGCTCTCAGTTGAAAAAGATCATCGGTGTGTTATTGTTCGTCATAGCCGCCAAAATGATTTTTGATTTGCTCAAATAAAAGGAGATTAAAAAAATGGATCGTAACAATGGGTTATTCAAGGCTGGATTACTCTTACATGGCCATAAATGCCCGGCTATGCCGATGGGGCTGCGTGCTGGTATGGCTGCTTTGGAAGCATTGGGAGTGGAACGGGCTTCGGATGGTCAGCTCACCGCACTGGTAGAAATCGATAGCGACCATTGTGCCACCTGTTATGCCGATGGCGTGATGATGGCCACCGGCTGCACCTTTGGCAAGGGTAACATTCGCAAACTGGGCTACGGCAAATTTGTATTGACTTTGATTGATAACAAGACCGGACGCAGTGTCCGTGTGGCCACCCGTAATGAAGTCATCAAGCGCAACCAAGAATCGGAATTTATCCAGTTCCGAAAGAAAGGTGTGCCGGCCTCCAAAATTGATGCTGCTTTAATCGACCCTGCTGTTGATTTTATCTTGGCTGAATCTGACGAGAATCTCTTCAAGATAGATCCGGTACAGGAGATAAAACTCACTCCAGGACGCTCACATGATTTTAATACCATTATTTGTAGTGAGTGTGGCGAAGTAGCTGTTGAACGCTATGCTCGAGTGAAGAATGGTAAAGTGGTTTGTATGCCCTGCGCCGAAAAGGCATAGAGCCATTGCGTGACGATCTGATGACTGGCGCGTTAGGATAAACCAGTCACCAGATCGTTTACAATAATTCAAAATTCATCCCAGTAGCAGATCAACCTTATGAGTATCAATCAAGCGGAAGTCTTACCCCAAGTACAGTCCAAATCTAAAGTTGCCTTATTTGCAATAACACTCGCCTTTTTCCAGGTGGGATTAACTGCATTTGGTTTTTCAATTGTGCAGAAGATCAAATTGCTGGTCATCCAAAAAGGTTGGCTTAGCCAGGAAGAAGTGGATGAAGGCATGGCCCTGGTGCAGCTCTACCCTGGCCCAATAA
The DNA here is from genome assembly GCA_012798185.1 of Chloroflexota bacterium. Lineage (GTDB taxonomy): Bacteria > Chloroflexota > Anaerolineae > Anaerolineales > UBA4823 > JAAZNS01. The sequence continues at coordinate 3,568 of JAAZNS010000349.1, forward strand.
TGGTTGACTTTACTGCTTATACAGGCTATAAGCTGCGCGGTGTCATCGGCGCATTATTGGCGACGCTTGGTTTTATCATGCCCTCATTTGTTTTGATCGTAATCTTATCCGCAGCTTATTTTGCTTCGGGCAGCCTTCCCTGGGTACAGCCACTCTTTTTAGGGCTGGAAGCATTAATTGTCGGGATTATCCTGAACGTAACTTTTGATTTTGGCAGTCGCTCGCTTAAAGGTCGAACAGAAGCGCTGATCGCATTGGCTGCCTTTACTGCACTACTCTTCAAGGTGAACGCTGTTTTGATCGTGCTCGGTGCTTTGGCTCTAGGCGCACTCTTCTTGCGGCCGAAAGGGAATAAAAAGGGTATCCAAGCAACAAACTTGCCGCCTGCCACAAAAGCTTTCTGGAAAACCTGGGTACCGATATTGATGGTTATCGTCGTCATTCTAGCAGGAGCTGGTTATTCTTGGTTGTTGAATTCAGACATTGGAAGAATGGGACTCTCTTTCTTCAAAATTGGCTCAGTCGCCTTCGGAAATGGATCTACCATTTTACCCTTAATCCAAAACGAAGTGCTTGACACTCACCATTGGCTAACTCCCAGCCAATTTGCTGATGGAATTGCACTTGGCCAAATTACGCCCGGTCCGTTCCTTATTATGTCAGCTTTTGTGGGTTACAAGATGGGTGGTTTAGGCGCGGCTGCTTTAATGACCTTCGCCATATTTTCACCTTCCTTTGCTATGACCCTGGTTTTCACAAAAGTTTTTTCGAAGCTAAAAAACCTAAGCTATATAAAAGGCGCTTTAAATGGCGTTTTAGCATCCTTTGTCGGTCTTTTAGCAGTAGTGGTGATGCAGCTTGGGAAAACCGGTATTACCGGGCCTGCCTCTCTGGCACTCGCGGGGACTGCATTTATCGGAGTCCATTACCTGAAACTGGATATCCTGTGGGTGTTCTTGGGCGGGTTGATGATCTGGGGAGGTATGCTGGCATTGGGTATTTCGACAATGATTTTCTGATTCATTTTTTACATATAGAATCAATTATCAGTGGCTAAAGATTTTTACGAGACTATTACCGTCAGTCAATTGATGGAGGAGAAATGGTGCAACAAAAAGTTTTATTTCTGTGTACAGGGAATTCTTGCCGTTCTCAAATGGCTGAGGCGATTGTAAATGCGAAGTTGGGTGATACATGGCAGGCATTCAGCGCTGGCACCCAGCCTACCGGTTATGTTCATCCCAAAGCGCTTCAAGTACTTCGTGAAATTGGGATCGAACACCATGGCACATCAAAAACCATTGATCAATTTCGGAATTTTGATTTTGATTTAGTTGTAACTGTCTGTGACGACGCAGCCGAGAATTGCCCTGTTTGGTTGGGAAAAGGAAGACGAGTTCATTTGGGTTTTCCAGATCCAGCTATAGTGCAAGGAACCGATAAGGAAGTTGATGCCGTCTTCCGTGATATCCGGGACGACATGATAAATAAGATTCTAGCCCGATTATCTGATGATGAGATCTAAAAATCCAGCAACAACCTAAACCACAAAAGATTAAGTCAAGACAAACACGATCCTGTTTTAGAATGGTTAATTTATCGCATCTTTTTGATGATACCTCTTCGAGACAATCAGACGATTCTGCTGTTTGAAAATTGGATAATTGGAGAGCGTTATTAGTGACGACTGATTTCTTCACCCCGGTGGTGGATGACTGTATGACTACTGAGAAATTGCTGCGGCCAATAGTTTTTCAGATATTTATAACATGTAGGAGAACCCATTATGGCTTTGAACATCCTTGCCCTGCCTCTCTAACTTCCAGCAGCGGTCGCGTCTGAATATTGCATGGCGGCGCAGAATAAGCTAAAGATGCTATGGTAGTGATTGCTAGGGTTACACATTGCAGGATAAATACAATTGTTCCTTAGTAAAGGACGTCCTCAAGTGATAGATGGTGTCTTTCTTGTGCCAATACATAATTTCTTTTTTAACTTGTGCACGCCATTTTCCTTTCCCCCCCTTGGATAAAACTTTTCCTATCCTATAATAAAAAATAGACAATCAATAAACGAATCGTTGGCCGGACATGTAACTGCTGGATTCGCAGTATGCTTGTCCGGCTTTTTTTATGTAAATCACCCCTTGATTGGAAATGGGGTAAAGGAGCTGTACCTGGTCGTCA
>JAAZNS010000350.1 GCA_012798185.1 Chloroflexota bacterium
ATTTCGCTGCAAGCAGGTGAAAATCCTCGCATCGTTAAAGAAAAATTATACGCATTCTTGCCTCCCAAGGTGAGAGAAAAAGAAGGAAAAGAAGCGCCGGCTAAAGGCGCTCCTCAGAAAGCGAAGGCTGAAGCATGAGTGGACATGGTGGCGGCGGTTCAGAACGCTGGTTAGTAAGCTATTCGGACTTCATTACCCTGCTGATGGTGTTATTTGTAGTTTTATATTCCATGGGGCAGGTGGATGTTAAAAAATACAAACAATTAGCTGAAAGCCTGAAATCGGCTTTTGGCGGCGGCGCACAAAGAGTGGTCGATGCGGGCGTAAACTCGGGCGGCGGCGGGTCCAGTGATAACGACACTTCTTCTCCCATCGTTATCCCAGGTATCCCCAAAGAACCGGCTACCTCGGTTGAAGTTGCTGGAAGACTCACCGATATGTTAGCCATGTCGGGTTTGGGGGGCGAAGTCAGTGTTCAAAATAACATCGAAGGTGTTTTGATCTCTCTCAGCGAAAAATTAACCTTCATCCCCGGCACATCCCAATTGCAACCAGATGCCTACCCGGTGTTGGATACGATCGCCAATATGCTGAGTCAATTGAATAATGAAATTCGCATCATTGGTTATACCGATAATACACCCCCTGCCGAAAAACGTTATGCTACCAATTGGGAATTATCCACCGGCAGAGCTTTGAATATTGCCCACTACCTCGAGAAAAAAGGAATTTCTCCGGACCGGATGCTGGTTGCCGGGCGCGGCGAATACCATCCCATTTTTGCCAATGACACAGCTGAACATCGTGCCTTAAATAGCCGGGCTGAAATTATCGTAATTTATTCTGTTTCGACTGATGTGATTGACGTTAATTTGAACATCGTTCCATAAAATTCAGGAGTGCTTACATCGCCATGAAGAAAATCCTTAAACTTTTACCAAAAATTCTTATGATCCTGGGCGGGGTAATTTTAGTAGGTGTTAACCTCACCATGGCATATATTATGTTTGCACCTGATACTTTACCAAAACCATTTTATCTCCTGTATGCCGGAGAAGCAGGTCAACCAGCCACCGGCTTACAGGGTGAAACTGCCGGTCTTGTACCAGGCAGCGCACAAGCTGCAGCGAAACCAGAAGTGGTTGAACCAACCCCGGTCGTAGAACGAGGGCAGGGTTTTATGCTCGATACCGGAACCAAAATTATCAACCTTGTCGATCAAACCGGACGGAAATATCTGCGAGCCGGGGTCGTTTTAGAATTCTACCCTCCAGATGCCGGATATTTTTCTATGGTAGAAGAAGAAAAATCCGCTTATGAGAAAGCTTTCAACGAAGAAATGGCTTTAAAACTTCCGGTAATCAATGACATCATCATTACCTTATTATCTAGCCAAACTTTTGAATCGGTTTACACTGCGGAAGGAAAAGAAATGCTTCGCAAGAAAATCCAGGAGCAGGTAAACAATCAATTGCCTGAATATCAAGTGATTTTTGTTTATTTTACAGAATTCGTAGTTCAATAACCATGAAAGAGGATTGTAACAGCTCAGGCTATGGTGGAATAGCCCCGAATTCGAGGTGTTTTAATCTCGTAAACCAGGCGAGGGTTTAGGTATGTTATCGCAATCTGAAATTGATGCACTATTATCCGGCTCGATTGAGATTGAAGGGTCCAATTCCGAAGGAAGTGTCAATCTTGCTGAGTTAATGGAACATCCCGCAACCACACCTCCGAAAAGCGCGGAACCCGGCAAGAATATCAGACCGTATAACTTTTGGTCTCCGGAACACTTTTCAAAAGACCAGATGCGGGCAGTAGAATTGATTCACGAAGATCTGGCAGAAAGATTGACCAGCTCTTTGCCCACGTTTGTGCGTACAAACCTGCGTCCTCGCGTTGTTCATACCGAACAAGGCCGATTTCACGATTTCCTAAAGGATGCGCCAGCAGAATCTTTATTCCATATGATCTCTCTAGCACCCCTTCCGGGGAATATGGTGATGACCATTAGCCCGGAAATCAGCTATGTGATTCTGGAACAGCGGTTAGGCGGCACAAGCTCACGCGGTAGTAAACCTCGCCAATTGACAGAAATCGACCAATTCTTACTGAGAGGCTTGGTGGAGCATATGCTC
>JAAZNS010000351.1 GCA_012798185.1 Chloroflexota bacterium
TGTATAAACTATCAATCGAACTTCCTATGTAATTAATATCTGTATGGGCTACAATAGTCCCATTTTGCGAAAGAAGCATTGCAAAACTCCCCTGGTAGGGCTTTATATTACATCCGGATGGCGGAGGGTGTTGTTTTTAATATGGATGCCGATCATCTTGATTATCCTTTGGGTAATAGGAGGCAGCCCGGTAAAAGCGACCAAGGGACAAATCTATGAAACGGAATCAGCCTATAATTATATTCAAGTGTTGGAACAAGATGGCTATCGGTTGTTACGTTTGAATGAAGGGCAGGGTATCCATTCGATCTGGCATCCAACTGAGATTTCATATGAAGGACCCTGGGAACAATTCCTAGTCGCTCCTTTTTTCAATCGGGGTATCGAGCAACAGGTTTACCTGCCGGAAAATGTTAAAAATATCGCAATCATAGGACTGGCAGCTGGAACACTAGCGCGGCAAGCAACCGAAGTATTTGGGCCGATTCCCATCGATGGCTTCGAAATCGATGCGGAAATCATTGAGGTCGGAAAAAAATATTTCGATATGAATGAACCTAACTTGTATGCAATTGCACAAGATGGAAGATGGGGTTTGGAACACAGCAATAAGAAATATACACTGATTGGCGTGGATGCATACCGTCCGCCGTATATTCCCTGGCATCTGACAACCTGTGAGTTTTTTCAAACGGTTCACGATCATCTTGTCGATGACGGTGTTTTAGCAATCAATGTCGGCAGAGCACCCGAGGACCGCCGTTTGATCGATGGCTTGGCTGGTACAATCCACGCGGTTTTTCCATCTGTCTATGTTGTTGATATACCAGATACGTTCAATTCGATTATCTATGCAACGGTAAAACCCACTGAAATTGAGTATTTATACCAAAATTTACTTTATTTATACACAAGGGATGATATTCATCCATTGCTCATTCATTCCATTGAAAAGGCAGTTGTATTTCAGCAGCCACTTTCAGAAACCACAGTTGTCTTTACCGATGACAAGGCGCCCATTGAATGGTTAACCAATAATCTGGTTTTGAGCTTTATTCTCACGGGCGATATGGAGATCATACAGTGAGAAACCGAACGATAGCTTTCATTGTTTTATGGATTATTACACTTCTTGTTCCAGTAAGTTTGACACTCATTGGTGTTCGCATTTTAATGAGTCCGGCTTTTCTGCAGATCGAATATAACCAGCCTGGTTTTCCGGAAGACACTTATGGCTTTACAAAACAGGATCGATTGTATTGGTCGAAAATTGCCATGGAATATTTACTTAACCAGGAAGGAATATCTTTTTTAGGGGATCTGCGTTTCGAAGATGGGCAGCCGGTCTATAATGAAAGAGAATTGAAACATATGCTGGATGTGAAAAATGTTGTAAAAGCAGCAATACTGATAATGTATATATCTCTATTGATACTTATCGGTTGTGGAATTTGGGCACGCCATACTGGATGGTGGATTGATTATCGGTTTAGCTTGGCTAGAGGCGGGTGGTTTACGGTGGTACTATTTGCTGCAATCATCCTTTTTGTGATGGTCGGATTTGATATTTTCTTTGTTTCCTTCCATAATGTCTTTTTTGCGCCGGGTACCTGGCTGTTCTTATTCTCCGATACATTGATCCGACTTTTCCCGGAACGGTTTTGGCAGACTGCATTCGTTTTTGTAGGTGCTTTTACATTATTGGCAGGATTAATTGTTGGTTTGTTATTCAGGATTAAATCAAGAAATTAATGGAATTAAAATAAAAAACCCGCCTAATTTCAGGCGAGTTTTTTATTTGATATCCTACTTTTTAACTGTTCCTTGTTTTGCTACCGCTTCCTGCGCTTTCTTGATAGCTTCCTGGTCTCCAAGGTAGTAACTCTTTATTGGTTTTAAATCGCTGTCTAATTCATAAACCAGAGGAATACCGGTGGGAATGTTTAATTCGGTGATCACATCTTCAGGAATATTATCCAGATATTTAACCAAGGCGCGCAGGCTGTTGCAGTGAGCAGAAATTAATAATTTCTTCCCAGATTTTACAGTGGGGGCAATGGTGCTATGCCAGAACGGCAATACACGTTCGAGTGTGTTTTTCAAAGATTCACATTTGGGCAATAAGTTCGGGTCGATGCCTGCATAGCGGGGGTCGAAGCGCGGGTGGCGTTTATCGTCCATTTCCAGGGGCGGCGGCGGCACATCATAACTTCGGCGCCAAATTTTCACCTGGGCTTCCCCAAATTTTTCTGCCATTTCGGCTTTGTTCAATCCTTGTAAGCTTCCGTAATGGCGTTCATTCAATTCCCAGGCATTTTGAACCGGTATCCATTCTAGTTCTAATTCTTCCAATACAATCCAAAGCGTTTTAATCGCACGTCTTAGCACAGACGTAAATGCCAGATCGAAGGTGAATCCATATTGTTTTAGAGTTTTTCCGGCTTCATGAGCTTCTTTCTCACCCAATTCCGATAAGCCTACGTCAGTCCAACCGGTAAAGCGATTTTCCATGTTCCACGTACTTTGACCGTGGCGCAATAATACAAGTTTATACATAAATATTTCCTTTCTGAGCATAATTATTGATGAAGAGACTAGTGAAAAATCTATTCTGTAAAGAATAATTAGCGGTATTTATCAAAAAATTGTTTTTCCTTGGAAGAATAATTTTTCAACATACTCATGATAAACGTCTCCGGGTGAAAATCATTACGCAAATAAACTTCCACCAGGAGACGTTTGAACTCTTTAAAAATCAATTCAATTCTAACGAATAGCTTTTTCCGTTTCCCTGTCGAAGATGTGCATATTAGACATATTGAAAACAACTTTTGCATCTTCACCGATAACAAAGCGGGAGCGGGGGTCGACACGGGCGACAAAATGGTGGTCTTTTGATTTCATGTGCACGAATATTTCGTTGCCCATTAACTCGGTTACGTCGACGTTGGCGATTACTTCTTGGGCATTGATTTCTGGAGGAGCAAATTGCGGATTATGAATATCTTCGGGGCGAATTCCAAAGATGATTGGTTTATCGATATACGCACTGTAGATGGCAGCTCGATTTTCGGGAATTTGAACTTTAAACGTTTCGCCATCAACAAATAATTTGCTGTCCTCTCTGCGCAGGGTTGCGTTGAAGAAGTTCATCGCCGGTGAACCGATAAAGCCGGCAACAAATAGATTGTCGGGGAAATCGTATAAATGCTGTGGGGTATCAATTTGCTGCAAGACGCCTTTATTAATCACAGCAATGCGGCTTGCCATGGTCATGGCTTCCATTTGGTCGTGGGTGACGTAGATAAAAGTGGTTTGCAGTTGCAGGTGCAGCTTGCTGATATTGGCACGTGTTTCAACACGGAGTTTTGCATCCAGGTTGGAAAGAGGCTCGTCGAAGAGGAAAACTTTTGGCTCGCGGACAATGGCGCGACCAACCGCAACTCTTTGACGCTGACCACCCGATAGCTGTCTTGGTCTTCGGTCTAATAAATCTTCGATTCCCAGTATTTTCGCTGCTTCACGAACGCGGCGGTCGATCTCAGCTTTGGGAGTTTTCCGCAATTTTAAGCCAAATGCCATATTATCATATACGGTCATATGGGGATACAGCGCATAAGATTGGAAGACCATAGCGATATCCCGGTCTTTGGGGGCTACATCATTGACCACTTGATCGCCAATCAATATTCTCCCCTGAGTGACATCTTCCAACCCTGCCAGGCACCTTAAAGCTGTGGATTTTCCACAACCCGAAGGACCTACCAACACAAGAAATTCTTTATCTGCAATTTCGATGTTAAGGTCGTTGACAGCCAAAACATCACCAAATTTTTTGCTAACATGGTCAAACGTAACGCTAGCCATTAGTTTTCTCCTTTCTACGAGAACATAGTGATTAGATTATAAATGCATATGACTTTTGCTGCAAATTAATTTCATTGAGATCGAAGAATTGCGCCACTTTTAATATGCAGTCTTTGCGAGTTAAAGGCTGAGGTAAAATGTCGTTTATCTCTTGCTGAATTGAAGCGCTCATTATAGAATGACGGTATGGCTATCAAAGAAGATATTACTCCAATTCGAAAACAATATTTGGAGATAAAACGCCAATATTCGGATGCTATTCTTTTTTTTCGTTTGGGGGATTTTTATGAGACCTTTGACCAGGATGCAGAAACAACCTCCCGTGAACTGGATATCGTTTTAACTTCGCGCAGTGTAGCCAAGGGGATGCGCGTACCCATGGCGGGAATACCCCACCACGCTGCAGAAAATTATCTTTCCCGCCTCATCGAAAAAGGGTATCACGTAGCGATATGCGAGCAGGTGGGAGATCAGCCAGTAAAAGGGTTATTCCCGCGACAAGTGGTACGGGTAGTTACTCCGGGAACAGTCCTCGAACCCGGGCTGTTGCCGGGTGACGCCAACAATTATCTGGCGAGTGTGATGGTGAGTAATGATGATGGGGATGGGCGTGCGGCGGTGGCTTATGTAGATATAACCACTGGTGAGTTTGCTACGACAGAGCTTTCTGGAAAGGATATTTTTTCCCTATTACTGGCAGAATTGATTCGCTTGAAACCGGCTGAAATATTAATCCCCAATACACTAAAAATTAATAATGGGATTCCAGGTCACCTTTCTCCCTGGCCTGCATGGCGGTTTGAACCTGGCAGGTGCGAAGAAGCGTTGTTAAAACATTTTTCTGCGGCGACATTGGATGGTTTTGGTTTGCGCGATATGACTTTGTGCATAAGTGCGGCTGGAGCAATCCTTCAATATTTGGGTGAAACACAGCCGGCGGCTTTATCACTTTTAACCCGTTTAAGTGTTTACCATTTATCTGATTTTATGATTCTGGATGCTGCAACCCGCCGCAACCTGGAATTGACAGAAACATTACGCGGAACATCCACCCGTGGATCGTTATTGGGTGTATTGGATTACACAGTAACTCCTATGGGGTCTCGGTTAATTCGTCAATGGGTTAGTAAGCCGTTATTAGATTTACCTGCCATAATTAAAAGGCAGGATTGTGTCGATTACTTGTATAGAGAAGGGCTGTTGAGGACTGATTTGCGAACCAAATTAAAACCTTTGGCAGATATCGAACGTCTCACTAACCGTATTATTGCCAGCCATGCTCAGCCCCGAGATTTGGTAGCATTGCGTCAAACGCTGGAACATTTTCCTGAAATAAAGTCACTCGCTGCGCAGGGTGATAATCCAATAAAACAGCTTCTCGAAAATTTCTCTCTTTGTGAAGAAGAGTTAGATTTATTAAGAGCAGCAATTGCCGATGACCCTCCGGCGACATTGCAGAATATCGGCATAATTCGGGATGGATATTCTGCCGAACTAGACGGTATATTGGAACGTTCGCGTCATGCCCGTCAATGGATTGCCAACCTGGAATCAGTGGAACGCAACCGCACCGGTATAAAATCACTTAAAGTAGGATACAACAAGGTATTTGGTTATTATATCGAAGTTACGCGTGCCAATGCAGATATCGTTCCTGAAGAATATATTCGTAAACAAACGCTGGTCAATGCAGAGCGATTTATCACGCCTGAATTGAAGGAATATGAGACTCTGGTATTGAATGCGGAGGAGCATATCCGTGAAGTCGAAATACGATTATTCAAAGAAGTATGCAATCAATTAGCAAAATCTGCAGCGAGGTTGTTGAATAGCGCAAGAGTATTAGCCGAATTGGATGTGCTGGCTTCTTTGGCAGAAGCTGCGGTTATTGGCGGATATTGCCGCCCTGAATTAACCACAGAAGATGTATTGGAGATTCAAGACGGCCGCCACCCGGTGGTCGAAACGGCACTAGGCGCAGAGCGGTTTATTCCAAATGATACGGTTTTCAACAGCGGAGAGCGTATATGGATCATCACTGGTCCCAACATGAGCGGGAAATCTACCTATTTACGGCAAGTGGCGTTGATTACTCTAATGGCTCAAATGGGTTCATTTATACCAGCAAAATCAGCCAGGATGGGTTTGGTAGACCGCATCTTTACCCGTATCGGTGCGCAGGATGAGATATTTGCCGGCCAATCAACTTTTATGGTGGAAATGGTTGAAACAGCCAATATCCTGCATCATGCTACATCAAAGAGCCTGATTGTTTTAGATGAGATCGGTCGCGGCACCAGCACTTATGACGGGGTTTCCATTGCTTGGGCGGTTGTGGAATATATTCACAATCACCCCCAATTAAGGGCTAAGACCTTGTTTGCCACCCATTACCATGAATTGATGCAGCTGGCAGAGTTATTGCCCGGCGTGCGTAACTACAATGTAGCTGTGAGTGAAGCCGATGGACAGGTTGTGTTTCTGCATAAGATCGTTCCCGGAGGGTCGGATCGTTCTTACGGAATTCATGTAGGGCAATTAGCTGGTCTTCCTCGACCGGTTGTACAAAGGGCAGATGAGATCTTAAAGCAGCTGGAATTATCCTCCGGAAAAGCAGTGAGATTAAACCCACACACTGCCCGTCAATTGGTATTATTTCCGGAAACAAATCCTCTTTTGGAGGAGCTTAAAGCCCTAGATATCAACACGCTCAGCCCTATAGAAGCTTTAAATAAACTCTACGAATGGCGAAAAACATTCATCGAAAAGGAATAACATTAAAGAATTCTGGGCAATAAATGAAAACCACCAGCTCAATGATTTTCTTCTCAATTCAAAAAAATTCATTATCCAATCATTGATGTCGTTGAGAGTGTGGGAAAAAATACTCGTAAGAAAAAATCAATCTTATCATTCTTCATTTTCCCCGATATATTTTTCACCGATCTATATAAAAAAATAGAGACACCAACAGAGATTTCCAACTCATAAAAAATGGAAATTTTTTTATCGGGTATAGAAAATAATGCAGAAACCTTGCATTTCTGGATGGTTGCCATCCTAAATGGACTTAATTATAATAAAATGCAAATTAATACAGACATTATCGGATTTGGCTGGCTTATCTACCATAGCCTGAGCAGTATCAAATAATCCGTTGATATTGGGATATTAAGATATATGAAACACAGTGGAATTTTTTTGATTTTGGTTTTATTACTTATCTCAGTGTTTTTTGTCGCATGCATCCAAAAAACTAACACTGTTCCGACGACTCAGATCAATTCTCAAACAATTCAAACAGCTGCCGCACAGACCTTAGCTGCCTTAGGTACTCAACCTTCTCCAGCAGCGATTGAAGAAGGTAAATATTATTTATACCTGCCTTCTGCTTTTAATAATCAGCAAGGAGATGCAAACCAATCGAATCAAGCAAATCCTACTGAGACACCTACAGAAGAACCGACACCCGTTCCTACAAATACTCGCACACCTACTGCAACCAGAGTTCCTGATACACCAACACCTACCACTCCTCCATGTCTGGCTGCTAAATTTATCCAGCATATAAATGTCCCACCTGGGACACAATTTACCGGGGGTTCAAAATTCACTAAAATATGGCGAGTACAAAATGTTGGGAGCTGCCCCTGGTACAGTAATTACACACTTGTGTTGGTTTCTGGGGATGGTATGGGTGGAGGCAGTGATATACCCATCAATGCTTCGGTTGCGCCTGGTCAAACAGTCGATATAATGATCGATCTTACCGCACCTAAGAATAATGGTAAATATAAAAGCGCCTGGATGCTCTATAACCTGGCAGGGCAAGTTTTTGGTGTGGGGAATGATGCCACCGAATATCTTTGGGCAGAAATTAAAGTGGTCAATTCTGCTACAGCTACTTCCAAATCATCCAAAGCTTCAGCGACGGTGAAACCAAGTGCTACTACCGCACCTTCTTCGACCACAGCGCCATCAGCTACTTACACGCTAGCACCTTCTTCTACTAATACGCCAACTCAAACCCCTACTTTTACAGATACACCCGTAACACCGGAGACAAATTGAATTGTACAGTCAGCTGCTGGCGGTATTAATAGGTCACCAGGCTGAAAATCCACTCACCTTTCTTATCTGGGTCATATCATTCTGGTGGTGCAAAAATCCGTTGAATACTTGTTTCATTCAGTAATAATCGTAAAATTGTTTCGGGTACATCTGCTGCCCACAAAAACTCGCTGTGCCTGCTCTTCGAGTTCCTGAGCTCTTACATCGAAAGATAATTCGCATTGAACCGGTGACCAGATGACAGGTATTTTAAATATATTAATAGTCTGCGGATCGATAATCGATGGTGTGTCCATAATCCTGAACAATTAATCCTTAGTAAATAATCCTGTCAACATGCTGCCAGCAATAGCGCAGGCATCGGTTGGCAGATAATGAGGAATTGACGCGTCAAATAGAATTTTATAGGAAGGCGGAAAATCGTCATCGCCAAGCCAGACAGCTACTAATAAAGGTAAGCGCGGCAATATTTGAAATCGAAAGGCAACATCGCCAAATGGTTCAGCAACACCCCCCAGGTTGTTTGCTCGATTTATAAAATGGTCGATATGATTATGGAAGGTCTTATAAAGTATGTGTCCGGTATAGCCTTGAAACGCTTGGTTATAAAATAATCCATTGGGCAATTCCGAAAACGCGATCCATCGATAACTTAAAGGGTGACCATCAGCGGTATGGAAATAATAAAACACCAAAGCTTGTATTAGCGGGTTGGGTTGTTTCTTCGAATCGACATTAAGCAGTTCTAATTCGGGGAAATTTAATTTTAAATTTTGTTGCCCAAATAGAAAAATAAATTCTCCTCCCGAATCTAATCGGTTAAATGGAATGCCGGTAAAAGTGGAAAGGATTTCAGGATCTGCCTGACAAAGCTTTCCACGTAATTCATTAATTCGTTTTTGGAGATGCTCGCCCCGTTTTCGAAATTGGAAAGTTGAATAATCCATCTTAGATGATTTTTTTGGTTAAGAAATCTCGGACTATCGTATTAAATTCCTCTGGTTTTTCCAGGTTCAATAAATGACCTGCGCCATTAATGATTTCTAGCCTCGAATCAGGGATTAAAGAATCCAACCTTTTCGCTTCATCTATTGAAATGATCTCGTCCTGATCTCCGAAGATCAGTAAAGTAGGAATATTGATTGTTGGTAGTAAAGGTGTTGAATCAGGTCTGTTTTTCATCCCGGTAAGATCACCAATATATCCTTGACTGGACACAGATTGCATAATTTCACGAACTTGATTGACCAATGCAGGATTATGTGCCATAGAAAGTGGGGAGAGCAGCTTGGGGAGCATATTATCGATAACTTTGTTCACGCCTTCGCTTTGCACCTGGGTAATGGCTTTTTCCCTGTTTTGCTTGACCGTTTCTGAATCGGGAGACGCGCGGGTTGCTGTGAGGATCAGCCCAGCCAGCCGGGAAGAATATTTGCGAAGAAAAGCAAAGGAAACATAACCACCCATGGATAAACCGCAGAGTACAATTTTTTGGGTGATAGGGATGGCATCTAAAAGCGCTGCACAATCCTCAGCGAAAAGATCCATAGAATACTCCCTTTCGCTGGCTTGAGATTCGCCGTGGCCGCGTAAATCTGGCGTAATTATCCGTACAATATCAGATAATCCTTCGATTTGAGGCTGCCAAATTTTTTGATTAAGAGGATATCCATGCACAAATAATACAGGTATTCCCTGCCCATGATCTTCGTAGAACATCGTGATATCTCTTACTTTGATTTTCATAAAAGGCTCCTCTCTAACTTTTATCAGTTTGAATGTATTGCGAAAAAATCGATTTTCTCACCGTAACGAATTTATCTGATCTTTGAGTTTTCCTCTTGTTTCAATGTAGACTGCCAGTTTATCACGCTCTTTTTGGACAACCGCTGGAGGGGCTTTTTGTGAAAAGGAGCTTGCCAGCAATTGCTCGAGGCGTTGAATTTGCGCTTCGACTTCGGCTAATTCTTTTTGTAACCGTTTCTGTTCTTCTTCACGATCAATTATTCCTGTTAATGGTAAGTATACTTCGACAAGACCAACCACCAAAGCAACTGAATCGGCTGGTTTTTGGGGGAGAGACTCGACGATCTTTATACTGGCATAATCTAATTGTGCTAATGCGGCAATGACATTGGCTTGCTCTTTCAATATCGTCGTATAAGTATCCGATACCACCAGGGTGTCAGAAATTCGTTTGCCGAGGGCTATGTTATTTTCCGAACGCCAATTTCGAATTGCCCTTATAATTTCTTGGATCATATTGAAATCCCGAATTTTATCTGCTTCCCATGCCTCTTCGGGGCGCGGCTCGGGCCAGGCAGCAATAATAAGGGCTTCTTCCCAACCTTTTTTGGGAGAAAAATCGGGGGAATGTGACAGGCACGCGGTTTTCAAGTGCCCCCACAAGGCTTCGGTAACAAAAGGTGTGAAGGGGTGTAATAACCGTAAGCAGATATCCAAAATACTTGCTAATGTCTTGGCGGTATAGTAGGCGCGATCGTCGCCTTGTTTTAGCTGCAGCTTGGCAATTTCAATATACCAATCGGCAAACTCATTCCAAAAGAATTCGTATATCTGCCTGCCCGCTTCACCATATTGATAATTTTGGAATAACCGCTCCACATCCCGTACTAAAACTTGCATTCGTGCCCAAATCCACGAATCTGCTAAAGTCCAAACGGGTTTACCGGATGGATTTTTTGGTGATTGTTCGATGGCGTTGATAACAAAGCGACCAGCATTCCAGATTTTATTGGCGAAATTGCGGTTCCCTTCCACCTTTTTCAAGCTCAGGTTAAGGTCATTTCCAGGTGTCGAACCTACCAATAAAGTGAAACGTAAGGCATCAGTACCCATCTCATCCATCACAACCAGGGGATCGATGACATTGCCGTAACTTTTACTCATTTTACGTCCATCGCTGTCACGAATCAGACCATGGAGATAGACTGTGTTGAATGGAATTTTGCCGGTGAATTCCAAACCCATCATGATCATGCGGGCGACCCAAAAGAATAGAATATCGTATCCGGTTTCCATGATCGAAGTTGGATAAAAATATTCCAAATCGGGGGTATTTTGCGGCCAGCCCAGAGTGGAAAACGGCCAAAGCCCGGATGAAAACCAGGTATCTAAGACATCCGGGTCTTGCTCGATATTTGAGCTGTGACAATGTTCGCAGTAGCTTGGATCTTCTCGCTTGGCTGTCATTTTTCCGCAATCGGAACAATGCCAAACAGGAATGCGGTGGCCCCACCAAAGCTGGCGTGAAATGCACCAGTCTTGGATATTTTCAAGCCAGTTGAAATACACTTTGGTAAAGCGTTCTGGTACGATTCGGATGCGCCCATCGCGGACAGCCTCTAAGGCTGCTTCGGCAAGTGGTTTAATGCGCACAAACCATTGGGTGGAAACCATTGGTTCAACAATCTCTCCGCCACGCTGCGAGCGGGGAACATTCAGTAAATAGGGTTCTTCTTTTATCACTAAACCGGCTTTACGCATATCTTCCCACAAGTTTTTACGTGCTTCGAAACGATCCTGACCGGCATATGGTCCGCCATTTTCATTAACGTGTGCTGTTTCATCTAGGATTGAAATAACAGGCAATCCATGTTTTTCTCCTATGGAAAAATCATTAGGGTCGTGACCAGGAGTGATTTTCAGGGCACCTGTGCCAAATTCTCGGTCTACGTAGGGATCACCAATCACAGGGATATGTCTGCCTAAAATCGGAACAATAACCATTCTGCCGATATATTGTTGATAGCGGGGATCTTCTGGATGAACGGCTACTGCAGTATCCCCAAGGATGGTTTCTGGGCGGGTGGTTGCCACCGGAATATAGGATAGTTCGTCGTCCTTTGCCGATACATCAGAGGCAAAAACGTATTTGAAATAATAAAGTGTTCCAGGCTCCTGAGAGTATTCGACTTCCAGGTCGGAAACCGCTGTTTTTAAACCCGGAGACCAGTTAATCAGCCGTGGTCCGCGATATATTAATCCTTTTTCGTATAGACGTACGAAGGCTTCTCGAACAGCTCGGGAAAGCCCTTCATCCATGGTAAATCGCTCTCGATCCCAATCACAAGAAGCGCCAAGGCGCCGGATTTGGCTGGTGATGATGCCGCCATATTTTTCTTTCCAAACCCAAGTACGGCGTAGAAATTCTTCCCTTCCAATTTGTTCGCGGGTTAAATTTTCTTTTGCTAGAGCTTTTTCGACTTGTAATTGGGTGGCTATCCCAGCATGATCGATCCCCGGCACCCAGAGTGTGGGAATCCCTTTCATACGGTGATAGCGGATCATTAAATCTTCCATTGAGACAAACATGGCATGCCCTAAATGTAATTCTCCGGTTACATTGGCGGGAGGAATGGAGATAACGAAAGGTTTCTTATCAGGAACGAAATCCGGTTTATTTGGATCATTGGATGGCTTGAAAAATCCGTGAGATTCCCACCACGAATATATTTCTTTTTCAACCTTAGTAAAATCGTATGCTTTTGGGAGAGAATGTTGAGCCATAATTGCCTCCGAAAAAAATAATCCTTTCATCCATCGATGAGGACGAAAGGATAAATTTCCGTGGTACCACCTCAGTTTATCGGGTTGCATTCACCGACACACTCACTCTGACAGGCATGATGATTGCCGAACAGAGTTGCGCTATAACGGGCTTTCCCGTACCGGTCTATTTTTGATCTTTCCTTTATTGGAAAATCAATTTCTTCGGTAATCTATCCGGGCGACATTCAGCTGTTTATTACTGCGGGAGCTTTCAGCCAGTGACTACCCTTCTCTTTCAGTGATGCAGCAGCTTACTCCTCCCGGAGATTAATCTTATCTGTTTTTAATAGTAGATTGCATTATATCCACAAATTCTGAAATGTCAAATATGGTTTTTTTATTAAAAATTCTTGACTTTACCTATCGATTTGTGCTATTCTTTGTTATTCTTTATGGAGGAATGTGATATCTATGATGCAGCGCGAACGTGTCGCAGAAAATGTATTTTTTTTTCAAAGTGAAGTTTATGCCCAGGTGACAGCCGGAGCGATTATCGGACCCAGCTGGGCAGTTATTATCGATACCCTAGCTATCCCAGAAGAAACATTGGAGATTCGAGATTTTATTGAGCAAGAGATCAATGTACCGGTCAGATATGTAATTAATACTCATTATCACGCTGACCATAGTTGGGGGAATTATTTTTTTCCTGGCGCCACGGTTATAGGACACAGTCTATGCCGTCAATTGCTAGAAGAAAAAGGCATACCATCATTGAACGAAATTCGTAAACAAAACCCAGCTTTACGGAATGTAAAAATTATCTTGCCGCAAATATCGTTTGAAGAAGGCCATCTTAGCCTAAAGGTGGGAAAGAAGAATCTGAATTTATTCATGCTGCCAGGGCATAGTAAGGATAATGTCGCTGTTTTGGTTGAAGAAGACCGCGTCCTTTTTGCGGGTGATGTATGTATGCCATTACCTTATATCGTGGATGGCGATATTGATGATATGATCGCTTCATTGAAAAAAGTGGGGAAAATGGGTCTTGAGAATGTCATTCAAGGGCATGGCGATATTATCTTAAGGGGTGAAATTGAAAATTATTTGAAAGAAAACCTTGCATATCTTTCCGCAATTCGCAAGGCTGTCCGCAAAGCATCCTATCGAAAATATCCCCTCGATTTGCTCATGGAAATTTCTGTTGAATCTTGCGGAAAGAGCAGAGTGCTGATTGGAGGGCTGGCGGAAGAACTCCATCAAAGAAATCTAAGAGCTTTATATAAGCAAATGTATGGAGAAAATCCGGCAGCTTCCCCCGATGATTATTTTGAAGAAGACCTTGAAGAAAGATCAGAAGGCGAAGACGAAGACGAAGATAGTGATGAGGATTGAGGATTTTGATTTTTACGAGCGCGATACCCGACTAATCGCTCATTGCCTTGAATCAACCGTATAATATTAGGTCGTAATGCCCATATTAATAGTGCTTCTCCGATAATTCCATAGATTACATAATGCCAGGGAGAAACGCCAATCCATGCACGATATGCAAAAATGATCGTGGCGACCAACGCGGCGCTCATGGTGGTGATTGAAGCGTAACCTACGAAAAATAATAATAAAGCTGCAATAGGTAATATTATTAACAGGCTGGGAGGCCAGAGAGCGAATGCTCCTCCAACACAAGGCGCACCCCCTGCTCCGCCTCGAAGATGGATATGTCCATTTTGATCCAGCTCGATTAGAAAAATAGAATAATTGTGTCCTAAAATTGCTAAAAGCGGAGCGATGATTTCCAGCCAATGATTTCCAGGGGAAATATACCGAGTTATCCAAACCGCACAGGCAGCTTTTGCGCCATCTAATAGTGTGGTGCTTATCCCGGCTAGTATTCCAGCTGCTCGAAATGCGTTTGTACCGCCAGTTCTGCCGCTTTCAATATTTCGAATATCTTTTCCGCTAGATAATTTTACAATCAATAAACCAAATGGAATTGCTCCCAATATATAAGAAA
>JAAZNS010000352.1 GCA_012798185.1 Chloroflexota bacterium
ACTGGTTTTGAAGCCATCAACCCTACGGTATAAGGATGCAGTGGGTTATGAAAAACTTCCGCCGCGGTACCCTTTTCAACAATTCGACCTGCATACATGACCACAACATAGTCAGCCATTTCAGCAATAACGCCAAGGTCATGTGTAATTAGCATGATACTTGAATTAATCTTATCTTTAAGATTTCTAAGCAGATCAAGTATCTGCGCTTGAATGGTAACATCCAGAGCTGTGGTTGGTTCATCTGCAATGATCAATTTCGGATTGCAGGCTAGCGCCATAGCAATCATAATACGCTGCCTCATTCCTCCCGAAAGCTCATGTGGATACATGGTATAGACACCCTCTTTGTTTGCAATACCCACAAGATCGATCATCTTGAGCGATACTTCCTTTACCTGCTCATCCGTCATCTCTTGATTATGAAGCTTCACAACCTCATCAATCTGCTCCCCCGCACGAAATACGGGGTTTAAACTTGTCATGGGCTCTTGGAATATCATCGAAACCCTACTACCACGGATGGTCTCCATAACACTTGTCGGCGTTTTGGTTATGTTGTAAACTTTATCACCCGCATCAAAACGAATATCCCCGCCGACAATCTGACCTTGAGGACGCTGCACAAGCTGCATCAATGATAGGGCAGTAACAGACTTTCCACAACCTGACTCACCTACCACACCCACGGTTTTCCCCTTGGGAATTTCGAAAGACACTCCATCAACAGCCTTCACGACTCCAATGTCAGTAAAGAAATAAGTGTGCAGATTATCAAATTCCACAACATTGGAAGAATTTTTCATGGAAGTCAGATATTCACTTTCAGGAACATGTTTCCTGTTTCGCTCACGTTCTATCTCATCCGTAATTTGACGATTTACACGAGCAATTTTTGCTGTTTCTTTTACAGAAAGATGGATCCGAGCATTGTGACTATTTTTTTCCTTGATCCTTTCAAGGAGAGATTTATTATTATCACTCATAAACGCTACCTACCTCTTCATCTTCGGATCAAACGCATCGCGAAGTCCATCGCCTAAGAAGTTAAAACCAAGTACTGTCAGCAGGATTAACATGCCTGCAGGTATCCACATAAACCAGTAGTTTGTCATCACGAAAGCATCCGAGGCAACATTAATAATGCTTCCCCAAGAAGCCAATGGGTATTTAACACCAAGTCCTAAGAAACCCAAGGTTGCTTCGGTGATGATAACATTCCCAAGTCCTGCTGTTGCATAAACGATCAACAATGGCATGATATTGGGAATAAGGTGTTTAAATATTCTGCGGTTTGTGGAAATTCCCATTGCTTCGGTTGCAATCATAAAATCCTGTTCACGGAGTGAGAGGATTTGACCGCGAACAACCCGAGCTACACTTGTCCAACCAAGCAAACCCAGAACAACCATCAAAAGAAATATTCTTGCTTTTGGTTCAGCTTCCATGGTATCCATAACAGAACCAAAAATCAGCACAACCGGATAAAACGGGATACTATTGACCAAGTCAACAAAACGCATTAATGCGGTGTCGATCCATCCGCCAAAGTATCCAGAGATACCTCCGACTATAACACCGATGAAAACTTCGATGAATATAACAACAAAACCAACCAACAGAGATACTCGCCCACCATACATAAGCCTTGTCATGACATCCATGCCATTATTGTCAAGTCCAAGAGGATGTTCTGCTGAAGGATCCTCGAACATATGTATGAGCTCTGTTGGCGTTTCCTTTTTTATACTGTAATTATTATTAACAAGTACAATCTTGTAATCAGTCGTTTCCCCATTTTCATCTGTATAAGAAAAACCATCTTCGTGATCATTAATAGCTTCACGGACCGCTGTTTTATAATCGACTGCCAAGAACAATGCTTTATCGAGAGGATTTACAATAATATTAGATACTTCAGCATATTTCTTTCCCGAAGCATCAAAGATTGTAGATCGCCCTTCACCATAATTAATAGAATACTTTTGATCGCCTATTACAAATTCTGTTTGTTTTTTTGTCAAAGCATGCGTGCTAGCAAGTTTAAAATCAAAAGAATCAATATTTTGGGAATAGGATTCATCATAAGCATCATAAACATCAAGAATGGCGAGTGCTACATCATGTTCAATACTGATTTGCGCTGCTTTTTTACTCTCTGTAATTCGATAAGGAACGCCAGCTAACTCAAAATGCTTCGAGCCCATTTCTACTGCAGCTTCATAAGCAGAGATAAGTGCTCCCGATACCGTATTTTCTGTGAAAGATCGGTACGTTCCACCCAGCTCCTCAGCCACTAAATCGAGCTGCATAATTCGATAGATATTTTCCCCTTCGTTAAGAATATAATAGGTGTTGTCATTATATTCAAACGTTTCACTCTTCTTTCCAAGTGCTAATAAGAATTGCGCTCGGGCAGCGCTACCCAATTCCTCTCCCTCGGCAACCGTATAACGCAATTCTGTATTGTAAGTTGCACCTGCATAATCTTGTGACATATTATCTAAGCCTTTAAAGACCTCTGTTTGTCCATAAGGAGAAAAGAATGGTCCCATGAAGGAAAAAGTAAACATAAACACGAGAATAATTAACCCAATTACAGCTAGTTTATTTCGGATGAATCGTTTGAAAACCATCATACCAGGAGAAAGCACCTTGATTCGCCTAGCATCATCAAGCCGCATCTCTTTTTTATCTACATCGTTACTGATAGGTTCCTGACCACTATTTTGTTGGAATGTTTTTTTCTCAGTCATAACCCATCCTCATTAATTCGCTCTTACGCGCGGATCTACTACTGCGTACAGGATATCCGCAAGGATAAGGCTTACCTGGGTTAAGATAATAAGAAATGTCATGTAAAACATAGCAAATGGTATATCGCCACGAGTAATTGCTTGATAAGAGACATAGCCAATTCCAGGTATCTGGAAAAGAGTCTCCGTAATTAGCGCACCGCTGAACATAGAAGGCAGCAGGTAGCTCATGTAAGAAACAAGAGGGATCAAAGTATTTCGAAATGCATGTTTATAGATGACAACTTTTTCGGGAAGCCCTTTTGCACGAGCAGTGCGGATATAATCGGAATTAAGAACCTCCAACATATTGGTTCGCGTATATCGCATAAGACCACCGATCGAAAGCATCATTAGTGTAAAAATTGGTAAAACCATATGGTAAGCAACATCAAGTACCTGTTGAATTGGAGTCATAGAATTAAAAAACCTGCCTGTTAACCCATACAGATCAAACCAGCCAAGTTTTATAGAGAAGAAATATTTCAATATAGTAGCGAGAAAAAAAGTTGGCAGAGAAATTCCAGCTAATGCAAAAATAGAAATCGCATAATCCGTTCTGCTATATTGCTTTCTCGCTGCTATGATACCTAACGGGATTGCGACAAAAAGTTCGACAGCAAAAGTGATAATATTGATAAGAACAGAATACCAAATAACTTGATTGAATCTCTCTATAACAGGAATACCATAATGCCATGATTCGCCAAAATCCCCTTTTATAGCATTCCCCAGCCATCCGAAAAATCCTGGAATAATACCTACATTTAACTTATAAATATCATTAAGTTGATCTAGCCATTCTTGATAAGTTTTTGTACTCAGGGGATTCGTTGCTCTTTCTCTAGCAACTCGTTCCACATAAGAGGTTGGTAAACATCGGATAATTGTATAAGCAACCAAAGCTCCAAAAAAAATGATAAATAAGCCTAAAAATAGTCTCCTTAAGACGAATTTATGCATATCGGCTTTAACTCTCCTTGTTTATTTTATTGAGGTTGTTTTAAAAAACGACCTGTGAGCCCACCCAGAAAAGTGGGCTCACAATTTTTAATTCTTAGATTGTAGCTGACTAATTATCGCATTTCGACTAACTCGATATCATGTAACCAACCCCAGAAGGTTGTGATATCAGGTGTGAGAGTGTCAATATTGATGCGCTCAGTGCTGAAGATAATGCAGTTTTGGCGTTGATAGGTAGGAATCTCAACAGCCCAGTCGATGATTATATCAAGAGCTTGTTTGTAAACAGCTTTGCGGTAGTTCTGATCATCACTTTTTCTTGCATCGACAATAAGCTGATCCAACCCAGCATCACGAATGTGATAGTGGTTCGAATCTGAACCACCTTCGCCAACGATACCAGAGCTGTGATAGACCTGATACATATCAGGATCAATAGTAGCACCCCAAGCAGCAGCCCATAGGTCCTGCGTGCTGGCGTCGAGAGCATCCCACAACATATTGGAATCAGTAACATCATTGATCTTCAATTCCATACCGATGTTAGCCAGAGAAGCCTTGGCACCAGTCAGAATAGCAAACGCGGGGTGATCACCAGTTCCATCAGCAGGAACGATCACCTCATAAGTCATTCTTGCACCCTCAGGTGCAGCTACGACCTTACCATCTTCGACGGTGTAACCTGCAGCTTCGAAGAAGCCTAGTGCTGCCTGTTCAGCGGCAGCGTATTTTTCTTCTTGCGTCATATCAGCAGTATAGATAGGATCTCCATTGACATCCGTGGAGAATGCCACCTGGTAATCTTCGTCAGTTGGTTGTGGCGCAGCCCACGAAGTGTTAGAAATTGGGTAGTTAATTACGGATGCAGCCTCGCCATAGTAGCTGTTAATAGCTACATCGCGATAGACAGCCAAAACAGTCGC
>JAAZNS010000353.1 GCA_012798185.1 Chloroflexota bacterium
AAAAACCTATGTAATAATACTAATAACGTTACCGGTAAGGATACCGGCAACGTTACTGGAAACCGAGCCAAACAAATATGAATCAAGAAAAGCGATCTATTACAATCCGAGATGTTGCAAAAACCGCAGGGGTATCGGTTTCAACTGTATCTCGTGTTCTAAATGGCAAAGTGGATGTTGCCAAGGAAACAAAAAATCATATTCTGGAAGTGATCGATGATCTGGGATACAGCACGAATCTTGCGGCACGCAGTATGCGCAGCCAAAAGAAGAACCTAATTGGTTTAATCATGCCGGATATTGCGTATCCCTATGCAATTGAAATTATGAAGGGGGTAAACCAGGCTATTGCCGAATCTGAGTTTGATCTATTGGTTTATACATCCGGTGATGTGCGTAAAAGGGGACACATAACGTCAGAACAGAAATATATTACCCTCTTGGCAAAATCCATTTCTGATGGGGTTATTGTGGTGGCTCCTGTCGCATCAGAGTACAACATTGATAAGCCGATCGTATCAATCGATCCAGTGATGAGCCATCCCAATTATCCGGCTGTTCACGCAACGAATTATGAAGGTTCTCTCAATGCGATGGAGTATTTGATCGGATTGGGACATAAACGCATCGGTTTTATTGGGGGGCGTGTGGAATTGGAAAGTGCCAATCGGCGTTTGTCGGGATATCGCGATGCACTTAAAAATGCGGGTATTCCAATTGATGAACAATTAATTGTCTCGGGAGATTACACTACCAAAACAGGTATTGAAGGTGGTCAGCATCTGCTTAAGATAAATGATCGACCAACTGCAATTTTTGCTTCCAATGATCAAATGGCAATGGGCGTGTACCAGATTGCAGAAAAAATGGGATTACGCATTCCTGAAGATTTTTCATTGGTCGGCTTTGATAATATCCCTGAGTCAAAATATCTGGGATTAACCACTGTTGATCAATTCATTTCAAAAATGGGATATGTTGCTACGCAAATGTTAATAAAAGTTATTAATGAAATACCGCTAGAAGACCAGACATTGCGAATAAAAACACAGCTGGTAGTTCGCAATTCATGCCGTCGATATTCAGGGGATCAATAGAGACGCAGGAATAGTGGTCTTTTACACTACTAGCTGAATAAAAAATAGAGTGAGAGGAGGTGGAGTAAATCGAAAAAAAAGCATTAAAAAAAACAGGTCTTCTCTACCGCTAATGAACGTTTCGAGAAGACCTGCATTGGTGTGTGGAGGTGTTCTCCGCACATTCCTATTATATCTTGTCGACTATAAAAATGGAGGAAAAAAATGAATCGCAAGATTTTCTCGATAATCAGCGTGTTGTTTATTGCTCTCTTCATGCTAACCGCATGCAAGACTGCATCAACTGCAACAGTTGAAACAGCACCTGCTGAAGAAGAGAGCACAACATCAGAGGAACCGGTAACGATCACATGGTGGCATATTTCCACAAAAGATCCAGCCCTATCTGATTGGCAGAAGATGGCTGATGATTATATGGCTGCCCATCCAAATGTGACCATTGAAATCACTGTTCTTGAAAATGAAGCTTTCAAAACCAAACTTACCACTGTGCTGCAATCAGGTGAAGTTCCTGATATTTTCCAGAGCTGGGGTGGTGGCACATTAAAAGAACAGATCGATGCTGGATTACTGAAAGATATTACCGCTGACCTGGATGCTGATGGCGGAGCCTGGCGTGATACGTTTGCACCTGGCGCCTTGGCGGTGTTCAGCGCTGATGGGAAAAACTATGGCGTACCGTGGGATATGGGTATGGTTGGTTGGTGGTATAACAAGGACCTCTTTGCTCAGGCTGGAATTACCTCAACCCCAACAACCTGGTCTGAATTCCTGGCGGATGTTCAGCTGTTGAAAGATG
>JAAZNS010000354.1 GCA_012798185.1 Chloroflexota bacterium
ATAATCAATGTCTTGTTTATACTGATTAGTATATTTGTATTAATCTTGTCAGGTTGCGCCACTGCAACACCAACAGAAGAAGCCGCTCCCGTGGCTCAACAAACCGAAGCGCCAGCAGAGGAAACAGCAGCTCCAGCAGAAGCAACTGAAGCACCGGCAGAAGAACCCGTAACCGAACAATCTTGCAAAATTGCCATCCCGTGGAACACTCATAATAACTGGACAATGACTACGATGCATGAAGCAGCCATTGCAGAGGTTGAGGCGCAAGGTTGTGAAGCCCTGGCAACCGTAGCCGGTGGGGATGTTACCCAACATGTTGCCAATATCGAAATTGCTACTCAGCAAAAAGTAGATGGCATCATTGTAGGCGATGCTAATTGGCAAGACGTCAAAGGCGCGGTAGATGCCGCCATCGCTGAAGACATTCCGGTTGTTTCATGCGACCTAGGCGCTGATACAGTGCTGGCTGACATTACTTCGGATAATACAGGTATTGGGAAAATGATGGCAGAAGCATTGGTGAAAAATCTCGGTGAAACCGGGAAAGTGATCGTTATCTATGAACCTGGATACAAACCGGTCGATGTCCGCATGGATGGCTTCTACGCCGAAATGAAGAATCATACCGGCATCGAGCTTCTTGGGCCTTTCCCGGCGCGTTTCCCCAATCAGGTGGCTGAAGCAAAGACACAGATGGAAGCTCTCCTGAAACAATATGGCGATGGCGAGATAAATGCTGTGGTTGCCAGTTACGATAGCCAGGGTGTAGGTGCGGCTCAAGCGATTAAGGAAGCCGGTCGAGAAGGCATCATCATTGTCAGTGCAGATGGAGATCAAGAAGCCTTAGAATCGATCCTGGCGGGGGGACCCTTTGTCTTTACAGTTGCCCAGGATATGGCAACCATGGGTAAGACAGCAGCCGATATTGTGATCAGTAAAATTAGAGGTGAAGAAGTTCAAACAGGAACTATATACGTTCCTGCTTTTGCTGTCGATGCTACCAACGCCGCGGAACTGCTGAAAGAAAGATATGGGAAATGAGATTTCCCTTTAAAAAAAGACAAGGATTTACTAACCCACAGCAGTTCAGGAATCGTCATTGCGAAGGAGCACATTCACCTTGTTTAGTGAATACTATGCAAATGAATCAGTCTTTCGAAAAACGCCATTTTCGATAGTTTCAAGATCGCTTCGTCGCAAAGCATGCCAAACGAAGTAGAATGGGAATGCTCTTCGCAATGACAAATAAATTATAAACGAAATTAGGCTTATGGAATTGAGGTAGTTTCGAAAAAATTTCGCTGGAACTTATCCTCAATTTGGGGGCGGGGTAACACACCGCCCCCTCTCAAAAATAAGGTTGCTGGTTTTTATACTTTATTCGTTGCCACCCGATGTGAAGAAGAGGCATCGCATGAGTAATTTTGCTAGTGAAATGACAGAAACCGATACCATTCTTAAAATGCAAGGAATCGTTAAAGATTTCCCTGGTGTTCGCGCTCTTGATCGTGTAGATTTCGATTTGTTGCGAGGAGAGATTCACGCATTAGTGGGCGAAAATGGCGCCGGTAAATCGACCTTGATTAAAGTTTTGACAGGTGTTTACAGTAAAGATCGAGGTGAGATCTTCATTAGGGGTAAACAGGTTAACATACTTTCGACGAAGGCATCGCAGAACCTGGGGGTAGCGTGTATTTACCAGGAGTTGAATCTGGTTCCTTATTTTAACGTTGCCCAAAATATTTATCTTGGTATTGAACCGCTTACCGCTTTAGGAAAAATCGATTGGACTCAGATGTACAAGGGTGCCAATGATTTATTGAAAGATTTGGGGGTTGAGCTTAACCTTCATATGCCTGTTCGGAAGCTCGGCATGGGGCAGCGGCAAATGGTTATTATTGCCAGGGCGTTACTGCGCAATCCGGCTATTCTTATCCTGGATGAACCAACGGCAATGTTAACCCGGGGTGAGATTAAATACCTGTTCGATTTGTTGAAAAGATTGAAAGAACAGGGGGTTGGCATTCTCTATATTTCGCACCGTATGGAAGAAGTGTTCGAAATTGCCGATCGGATCACCGTTATGCGTGATGGGATGAACGTAAGCACATGTATTACCAAAGAAACC
>JAAZNS010000355.1 GCA_012798185.1 Chloroflexota bacterium
GATAAGCATGCTTATCGCACGGCGAACTAACCGCCGTTGAATAGTAATCTCTTGTTTTATGAATTGATCGGCATTCAATTCGATTTGATGGCGGTCTTTTTTTATAAAACATACTTCCCAGGCTCGATTGACATAGGTTTCTATAAACATCTCTTCGTCGTACAATATTTCTGCCATTTGCCATAATAAGCGTTTAATTTGAGGGCTGTATGTTTGAAGGTGGGGTATCAACTCCTGCCTTATTTTATTTCGCATTATTGATACATCGAAATTACTGCGGTCGATATTTGGAGAAAGATTTCTAGCCTCGATGAATTCATTAATTTCCCGACGCCAGGTTGATAGCAAAGGTCTTACCAATGCAATTTCCCGGCTCCAAGCATTCGGTAAAGAATAGAATGCCATACCCTTTAGCCCAGATAATCCGCTTCCCCTCAGTATATGCAGAAGAATGGTTTCCACTTGGTCATCGGCATTATGGGCTACGGCAACAGCTTGCGCGTTTTCTTGCTGAGCTATCTTGAATAAAAATTCATAACGTTTCTGCCTGGCAATTTCCTCATTGATATGAGCTGAATTTTCTCTTTCCCCATAGTGGAAAGGTAAACCAAGCTCTTTTACCCACTGTTCTACCCTCCTTGCTTCCTGGTCTGCTTCAGGGCGAAGATGGTGATTATAATGCGCTACAATGACAGGAATGGCTGCCTCATGCAATAAATAAAGCATGCAAAGGCTGTCGCTTCCACCAGACACGCCCAATACGATCGGCTTGTGGAAATTCAGAAAACAGCGGTTTTTTAGTATCTCTAGAACATGGTTTAACATGAATGAAATGATTATAATAGGAAAAGCTAACAAATTATTTAGTTAATACTTGCTTTGATTCCTGCTTTATGCTAGACTGACTGATGAAAAAACAAACATAAGGAGCAAGGATGGCTGAGAAGATACTCCTCGTCGATGATGATCTGGATACTTTGCGATTAGTGGGATTGATGCTCCAAAGGCAAGGTTACCAAATACGGGCAGCCAGTGATGGCCCTCAGGCTTTAGCTATGGTGGAAAGCGAGATTCCCGACCTGGTTTTGCTGGATATTATGATGCCGGATATGGATGGCTATGAAGTCGCCAGGCGTTTACGGGCTAATCCGCGAGTTGCGGATGTTCCAATTATTATGTTCACTGCAAAAGCACAAATTGATGATAAAGTAATGTGCTTTGAGGTTGGTGCAGATGATTATTTAACCAAACCCATCCAACCGCGGGAATTAATTGCTCATATGAAAGCGGTGTTGTCGCGAGTACAAAAACGGCAAACCGCCAGTGATACTGCTGCAGAAACGCCCCTGGAACGCGGCTATATGATTGGCGTTATCTCAGTTAGAGGGGGGTTAGGCGTTTCCACAGTGGCCCTTAATCTTGGAATCGCATTGCTTCAAGAACAGAAAAAAGACGTGATCGTTACCGATTTTCGCCCCGGTCAAGGAACAATCGGCTTAGAACTGGGATACCTGCGTTCCGATGGTTTGAACAGATTATTACAGCGAAAGCCAACAGAGATTACCGCCAGAGATATTGAAAGCGAAATTATTACTCACCCATCCGGCGTAAAATTGTTATTATCATCTCATTATCCCGGCGATGCTCGTTATCTCAGTGCTGTGGCAAACTTCGAAGCGATGGCGGTACATCTGGTTCGTATGGCTCATTATATCGTTTTAGATTTGGGACCAGGACTATCTCCAATCAACGAAAAGATCATTAACATCTGTGACGAGATAATCGTTGTTGTCGAACCGGTTCCTCAAACCCTGATCCAATCAAAAGCATTATTGGACGAATTAACTGCAAAAGGGATTGGAGAAGGGCGAATCAGTGTGGTATTGGTTAATCGGATCAGATCCGGTGTGCAATTATCCTGGAGCCAAGTTCAAGAACAATTAGGAAAAAACGTGTCGGTTATTTTCACCCCAGCTCCGGAATTGGCATATCAAGCTTCGGCGCATAATTTACCTTTGATCCTTCAACAACCCGACAGCCTCACTTCTCAGCAGTTCGTAAAACTGGCAGAAAAGGTTGCTTTGCGTAATCGTTGATCCGCTCACTTGAGCGGTATCCTAGCTCATCTGGTGCAGAGAATACAAGACGCAGCGGATATTTTAAAGAAAAGCCATCGGATTGCCATCCTTACAGGCGCTGGTATTTCCACACCTTCTGGGATTCCTGATTTTCGCTCCCCTGATAGCGGCCTTTGGGAACAATTTGATCCTTTGGAAGTTGCCTCATTGGCTACATTCCGCTACCAACCCGATGCATTTTTTCACTGGTTGCACCCGCTGGCAAATAAAATTCTCAAGGCTGTACCAAACCGGGCACACTTAGCGCTGGCAGATTTACAGAAATTTTCTCAAGATGTAACCGTAATTACCCAAAATATCGATGGACTCCACCAAAAAGCAGGCTCCACCCACGTGCTTGAAGTACATGGCAATTTGCGAACATTAACCTGTGTTTCCTGCTTTGATCAGGTGCCTTCTGATTCGTATTTAGATACCTACCTTAAAAACTTATCAATTCCAAAATGTTCTAAATGTCATAGTATATTAAAACCCGATGTGGTACTCATGGGTGAACAATTACCAGCGCGGGTTTGGTTGCAGGCTCAGGAAACCAGCAAACACTGTGATTTGATGATTGTAGCCGGTTCATCACTTGAAGTACTCCCGGTCGCTGGTTTGCCGATGAGAGCAATTGAAAACGGCGCTCATTTGATCATCATTAACCATTCAAAAACTTATATCGATGTCAGGGCAGATATCGTCTTCCACGAAAATGTCGATGAAATTCTGCCTATGATCGTCCAAGAGGTATCCCGTGATGAACTATGAAACTTACTCCCTGATTGAAAGATATCAACGGCTAGTAGAGATATCTTGTGACCTTTCATCGACTCTGGATTTGAACATACTTCTTAATAGAATTGTTCATGCGGCTGCTGATTTAAGTGAGGCACAAGCTGCTTCGATCCTGCTGTATGATGAAAAAAATCAACAATTTTTCTTTCAGGCAGCATCCAATTTGGATTCCCCCATGATGCAAGGGCTGGTGGTGCCTTTCGAATCGAGTATAGCCGGTGCTATCGTTTCGGAGAAAAAACCGCTGATTATTAATGACGCACAACACGATCCGCGCCATTTCACCAAAATTGCGAAACCAACCGGTGTTCTTACGAGATCATTATTAGGCGTCCCGTTAATCACAAAAGATAAAGTGGTTGGCGTCTTGGAAGCAATCAATAAAAATAATGAAGGAGATTTTACAGAAGAGGATCAAAAAGTGCTGCTGGCACTCGGCGCTCAGGCGGCAATCGCTATCGAGAATACGCGGTTATTCCAACAATCCGATTTGATATCCGAACTTGTCCATGAACTCAGGACACCTCTCGCTTCGCTTAGCACCGCTTCGCACCTCTTATCCCGTCCAGAGATCAATGAAATCCAACGCGTGCAACTTATCCACTCAATTCAGAATGAAACCAACCGGCTGTCAGAAATGGCTTCTTCATTCCTAGACATGGCGCGTTTGGAATCGGGAAGAATGCCTTTCATGCACGACAATTTTAACATCCGAGAAGTCTTGAAAGATTCTCAACAAGTGATGCAGTACAAAGCCGAAGAGAAAAAACAAACCATCGAATTACAAGTTTCGGATGATATTCCCGATATGGTTGCAGACCGCAATAAAATTAAACAAGTCGTGATCAATATAATCAGCAATGCCATTAAATATACCCCCCCGGGAGGGAAAATTATCGTTGCAGCAGCCCAGGAAAACGATGAAATGATTATCCGGATTATCGATAACGGGCATGGCATTCCCCCTGAAGCACTGCCACACATTTTCGAAAAATTTTACCGCGTCCCTCTTTTAGAACGCGTAGCAACGGGAACCGGGCTTGGTTTATCCATCTGTAAAAAAATCATCGAAACACATGGCGGCAAGATCGAAATTCAAAGCCAGGTTAATTCCGGCACTACTGTAATCATCCATTTACCCTTAATTAAACCAGCCGCAAATCAATTCTAAGGTTTAATAAGCACTTTCAGTATACCCGGAGCAGCAGCATGTTCAAAGGCAGCTACTCCGTTTTCTAATTCATAAATCGAATCAATCATTGATGCAGGATCGATAATTCCGGTATTCAAATATCGGATAGCGGGATCAAACGGTCCGCATCTTGACCCCACAATTTTTATTTCATCTACCACAATGGACGACATATTCAATGTCAAATCCCCCTTATAGGTGCTTTTTAAAACAATGATGCCGCCAGGTCTTACAGCTCGCCTTGCTATATCAAATCCATGAGGGGATCCAGTAGCTTCGATCACAATATCCATTGCTGACATTTGAATTTTCAATTCATCGATGACCGGGATACTCTTCTTCAATAACATCGCTTTCTGGTTCGCATGGCGAGTGACTACCTGTAGTTTACAGGAAGTAAGAGCAAGCGTATAAGCAATCAATTGTCCTAATCTTCCTGCTCCTATTAACAACACATGGTCGTTAGGCTTGATATGCACCTGCTGCTGAATCTCTAGTGCAGCAGCCAATGGCTCGGTAAATATCGCTGTTTCATCGGAAATGGAGTGAGGAACCTCATATAAATTTGATTGCGGCAAAACACAATATTCAGCGAAAACACCGTTCCATTGATTGATCCCCAAGACTTTACGATTTCTGCAATGAGTACGCTCCCCCCGCTTGCAGCGATCACAATTACCACACGTAATATTGATTTCACCAACAATACGTTTACCCAATAAATCGGGTCTGTCCTCACAAGAAACCACATCTCCCACAAATTCATGACCGGGTATTCCTGTGAAAGGATAATAACCACGCACCATCTCCAAATCGGTAGCACAGATTCCGGCATAACGAATTTTAATAAGTGCTTCCCCATGGCGAACCACTGGAATAGGCAGGTCATCCCGATATGATAATCGCTGATTTTCCAGCCACAATCCCTTCATAGATAGATTTCTCCCAATTCGAATTTAGCGAGCCCCCCGGCGTCCAAATTGGCGTTCTAATAGATCAACTGAAAGGTGTATCATCGTCGGTCTACCGTGTGGGCAGGTACGGGGTGATTCGCAAGCCTCCAAATCTGCAAGCAGCCTGTTTTGTTCCTCAATCGAGAGGGATTGCCCCGCTTTTATTGCGGCGCGTT
The DNA here is from genome assembly GCA_012798185.1 of Chloroflexota bacterium. GTDB lineage: Bacteria > Chloroflexota > Anaerolineae > Anaerolineales > UBA4823 > JAAZNS01. Next base: position 5,237 of record JAAZNS010000355.1, read on the forward strand.
TGCACACCCGAGCAATAATCTTCGCCTCCGCCTCTCCCGCAAGCGGGCTTTCATCTTCTTCAAAATCTTCAACCAAAGCGCGTAATGCCGCAGCAGGTTCTAACCCTGATAAAAGTGCTGGAATCGATCGGACAAGATAGGTATTCAACCCGAAAGGCTCCACTTGAAATCCAAGTTGGTTGATGATGGATATTTGATCAGAAAATAATCGCGCTTGCGCAGGGGAAAGCTGGATTGGAACGGGTTCCATTAGAACCTGTCCTGGTAAATTATTATCCTTTTGTTTCATGAATTGTTCGAATAACACCCGTTCATGGGCAGCGTGTTGATCGATCAAATATAAACCATCTGGACCCTCAGCCGCCAGATATGTATTGGTTATCTGCCCTACCAACCGCAGTATACCCGATCTATTCAAATAATTAGTTTCGATCTGGTTGTACGCTTTGCTCGCCTGAATTTGCTCCATTCCAAAAGCTTGATTCTCATCC
>JAAZNS010000356.1 GCA_012798185.1 Chloroflexota bacterium
ATTGATAATGTTAATATTATTCTTTTTCTTAAAGCTTTTCCACGACAACTGCCTTGCTGTCTGCCTTGCTTGACATCTTTATAGCCCTCAGGTACAATTCCCGCTACCCTGAAGAAGGGCCTGTAGCGCAGCTGGGAGCGCGCTTCAATCGCACTGAAGAGGTCGAGGGTTCGAATCCCTCCAGGTCCACTGGAGAGTATCAAGAACCCTAACAGTGACACTATTCTTGGGCCCATAGCGCAGTTGGGAGCGCGTCTCAATGGCATTGAGAAGGTCGTGGGTTCGAATCCCACTGGGTCCACTTTTTACTTCATCGATGAAATTGCCCGGGCTATGTTAGGAACTCACCCTAACGAGCTGAGAAGTAATAAGTTAACATAATGATATCTAAAATTTGGCAGGAGTAGTACGCTATCTACCAGCGAGTCGGGAGAACGAGGTGAGAGCCCGGCAAGGTGGATGTAGACCGCCCAAAAAGCCGAACTCGCCTGCTGCCCTTTAGTGGGCAAATCCCTTGGTGAGAAAAATAACCAAGGGCGGGGTTGCCCGTTATCGCGAACCAGAGCGGCTCATAGTTGAGCAAGCAGGGTGGTACCGCGGAGTAAACCTTCGTCCCTGGTGGACGGAGGTTTTCGTTTATTTATAGCACTCTATTGGTGTGACAATTTCGACAAACGCCTCTACTACAGACGGATCGAAATGTTGCCCTTCCAACCGTTTAAGTTCCTGGATTGCCTCTTCATGAGTTCGGGCTTTGGCATAATAACGATCACTAGTCATCGCCTCGTAGGCATCAGCCACTGCAAGAATACGGGCACCCAATGGAATATCATCACCCCGTAACCCATCGGGATAACCGCTGCCATCATATTTTTCCTGATGGTAATGGATGAAGGGTGCAACATGTTCAATTGTTTTTAGCATCTTAACAATATTGGCTCCAATCGTTGGATGTAACTTCATGAGAGACCATTCATGTTCGTTTAATGGACCCTCTTTTGAGAGGACATCGACTGGAACTCCAAGTTTTCCGATATCATGGAGCAGAGAAGCCCAATAGATACCGTTAATTTCTTTTTCACTCATTTCAAATTTACGGGCTAATGTTTTCACCCAATCGGCTACTTGGGCGCTGTGTCTTCCAGAACAAGAAACCTGGCTATCGATATATCTGGAAAGGCTGATTAATAATTTTACCCACACTTCATCAGGATAGGCATTCATGGAAACTCCGGTGAATTGATTTTTTCTACTGATGCGATTTGTTGCAAGCACTATGCCATTCCTTAGGAGTTATAAAATGATTGATCAAAAAATTTATAAACCCAATATTATCGAACCCAAATGGCAGGAGCGTTGGGAAAAAGATGGTATTTATAAATCCGATATTGATAAAAATCGGCCTAAATATTATGCGTTAACTATGCTTCCTTATCCATCGGGGGACTTACACATGGGGCATTGGTGGGCAATGGCGCCTTCCGATGCACGCGCCCGATATTTGCGTATGAAGGGGTATAACGTTTTATTTCCCATAGGCTTCGATGCTTTTGGTTTACCAGCCGAAAATGCAGCAATTTCTCGAAATATCCATCCCCGAAAATGGACATATGCCAATATTGAAAAAATGCGTAAACAACTTCGGAGCATGGGGGCGATGTTCGATTGGCGTAGAGAAGCAATATCTTCCGATCCTGAGTATTACCGGTGGACGGAATGGTTTTTTACTCAGCTGCATAAACATAATCTGGCGTATCGTAAAAAGGCACCGGTAGATTGGTGCCCAAAATGTAATACGACTCTGGCGCGTGAACAAGTTTGGGGAGAAGACCGTCATTGTGAGAGATGCAATACCCCGGTGATTAAGAAAGAATTGGAACAATGGTTTTTCCGTACCACCAGTTATGCCGAGGAATTACTTGATTTCTCGCACCTAGATTGGCCAGAAAGAGTAAGGCTGCTTCAAACTAATTGGATAGGCCGTTCGGAAGGTGCCAGTGTGATCTTCCATACCGAACAAGGAGACCCGCTGGAAGTATTTACAACCCGTCCGGACACATTATGGGGGGCGACATTTATGGTCTTAGCACCCGAACACCCGTTGGTGGAAAAGTTGACCACCTCTGCTCAAGAGGCTGAGGTAAAAGCATATATTGCGCAGACCTTGCGGCAATCGGAAATCCAGCGTGAGGCAACCGATAAGGAGAAATCTGGTGTGTTTACCGGCGGATATGCCATTAACCCGGTAAATCAGAAACGCATTCCTGTGTGGATTGCTGATTATGTATTAATGACCTATGGTACTGGCGCGATTATGGCTGTACCGGCGCATGACCAACGTGATTTTGACTTTGCAATTAAATTCGGCTTACCTATCCTGCCTGTAATCGACCGTACAGATGGTTTAACCAAATCATTTGTCAGCTGTCATTCTGTTGTTGATGGTTTTATTGATGCCATAGAAAAAACTGGATTCAGCTATGAAGAAAATTCCGAAGGATGGAATTTTACTTTTCCGGTAACGAAAACAGATGAGTTTATTCAAGTTATAAAGGAATTTATCGCTTCCAAAGGTTGGGTGGAAGTGGTAGGTTCCAAGTGGGTGTTTGTATTCGAAAATGAAATCATTGTTTGGGATTCGGTAGAAAAAGATCAACAAATATTGAAATTGTGTGTGGAACGAAATGCTGATGCCAAACAATATCGAACCCTGATGGAGATGTTATGGCAGCGCCCATTTTATCGAGATGCCTTGTATCATGATGGGTATGGAACAATGATTAATTCGGAAGAATTTAGCGGCACGCCAGGTGATCTTGCAAAAGAAAAAGTGATTGCATGGCTTCAAAATCAGGGAACCGGAAAAGGAATGGTCAATTATCGTCTGCGGGATTGGCTGATTTCACGTCAGAGATATTGGGGCGCACCAATTCCCATCATCTATTGTCCGGAACATGGTGCAGTGGATGTGCCCGAGGATCAATTGCCAGTTCTATTGCCTGATGATGTTGAATGGAAGCCAACCGGTGAAAGCCCGTTGAAGCTTCATCCGACCTGGAAGAATACTACTTGCCCCATTTGCGGAAAACCTGCGGTGCGTGAAACTGATACCATGGATACTTTTATGTGTTCATCCTGGTATCATTTACGATATTTAAGCCCCCATTATGATAAAGGTCCATTCGACCCTCGAGAATATGACTATTGGATGCCAGTGGATACATACACTGGGGGAATCGAACACGCTACTATGCATTTGATCTATACTCGTTTTTTCCATAAAGCATGTCGGGATATGGGGATAACCAAAGGTCCTGAACCGATGATCCAATTACGCAATCAGGGAATCATTTTGGGAGAGGATTCGGAAAAGATGTCCAAAAGCCGGGGGAATGTGGTGGCGCCCGATGAATTGGTAGCGCGCTATGGCGCTGATACGGTTAGAGCTTATTTAATGTTCTTCGCCAGATGGGATATGGGCGGTCCCTGGAGCAGCGGGGGTATTGAAGGCGCCTCCCGGTGGCTTCGCCGGATATGGACTTTTTATCAAAATTTACCAAAACCGGGTAAACCATCTATAGAGACATTAAAGAACTTGAGGCGGAAAGTTCACCAAACGCTCAAACAAGTGACTCATGATTATGAGAGCTTCGAGTTCAATACGATCATTTCAGGTTTAATGGAATTATCGAATGAAATGATAAAAGCCGGCGAAGCGGGAGCTGCAGGAACAAAAGAATGGCAAGAAGCTTTGGAAATATTCATATTGATGTTGGCGCCTGCGTCGCCGCATATCGCAGAAGAACTGTGGTCTGTTTTGGGGAAACCCTATTCCATTCACCAACAACCCTGGCCTGAGTTTGATCCTGAAGCAATCATCGAGGATTTAATCACGCTGGTTGTTCAAGTCAATGGGAAAGTGCGAGATCGCATCGAAGCGCCAGTGAATATCACTGACCAGGAAGCTAAAAATTTGGCGCTGCAAAGTAATACCATTCAAAAGTTTTTGGAAGGGAAAGAGCCAAAGAAGGTTATCATCGTCCCGGGGAAATTAGTAAATATTGTGCTCTGATGTTGATAGGCTAATAAAAAAAGTGTAGGTTTAAAGATTCAACCTACACTTTTTTATCATTTTAGTGCATACTCAAAAAAATATTGACTGAGACCACTGAAATTCGCATTTTATTCTAAATAGCCAGTCGATAAAATCAGCCCAAATATGATTTGACTTGTCATAACTACAAACCCTAATTACTCTGATGATTGTCCACTCTATGATCTTGGAATAAACCTTGTTTAAAAAAACTAATCATGTATTATTATTTGATCAGTGAATTGATTCCATAAATGAGAAAATTTAAAATTGCTCAGGTCATGGGGAAGGAGCTTAAACTTTTCATAATAAAATTTTTCCCCAACCAAGCTGGCTGGGTAGTTTCCGTATTTTTAATAATGTTAGGGAAATGATTCTCAAAAAATCAAAGTACATGAACAAAGGATAGAGATATGCGTATCGAGGATCTCAATTGGTTCGATGTGGAAAATTATTTGAAGAAAGAAGATCGAATGATTTTAATTATGGGATCTTGTGAACAACATGGGTATTTGAGTTTGTTGTGCGATGTAAAAATTCCACAAGCCTTGGCAGATGCTGCTAGTGAACGATCTGGAGTCCTTATTGCTCCGCCGATTAATTTTGGCTGCTCACCATATTTTATGAATTATCCGGGTACATTAAGCATCCGGGCAACAACCCTATTTCAAATTACTGAAGATATTTTACGATCGGCTTATCGACAGGGATTTCGTCGTATCCTTATTTTAAATGGTCATGGTGGAAATAATACTGTGACCACGCGAATATATGAATTGCTCGATGAATTGCCCGAAATGCAGGTAAAATGGTATTCATGGTGGCTGTCAAATTCTGTTTCGGGAATTGCTCAGAAATATGAAATTAAACCAAGCCATGCGAATTGGCTGGAAGCTTTTTCGTTCACTAGGGTTACCGAAATGCCTGCTGAAGAAAAGATACCACCGGTTATACCAGGTATGATCAGCGCCGCAAAAGCTCGCAAAATTTATGGTGATGGATCATTTGGAGGGGCTTATCAAGTGGAAGATACCATTATGGAAGAGATATTTAATGCATGTTTATTTGATATTCTGAAATTATTAGAATTTAACGATTAGGAGAAATATATGACCGAGAAACAAGCCATATCCTGTGAGAAAGCTCCAAAAGCATTAGGACCATACTCTGTAGCAAATTGTTGGGGGAACTTGGTTTTCACTTCCGGACAGCTGGGGCTTGATCCAGCAACCAATGAGTTAGTACCTGGCGGGATTGAAGCTGAAACGCGCCAGGCGTTAACGAATATCAAATATGTATTGGAATCATCAGGCTCATCGCTGGAAAATGTATTAAAAACAATTGTTTTTTTAAAAGACATGAATGATTTCGGTAAAATGAATGCAGTATATGCAGAATTTTTTAAAACAAATTTTCCAGCAAGATCAACAGTTCAAGTAGCCGCTTTACCAAAAGGTGGAGCGGTGGAAATCGAGACTGTTGCTGGAATTATTAAATAAAATCAACAAGGAGAGATGCATAAAACAGCTCATTATCATTGTTTGTAGTAACGGTCTCAGTCATCGATTACAAGGGATTACTGATTAGAATCGTTACTGCAATTTCTGATTTTGATTTTTTTTATAGATTGACCACTAGAGTATAATCTCGTCAAGATGTATCGATGCCCAAGGTATCTGTAATTGTGCCGGTTTTCAATGAGCAAGCCACCATATGGATGTTGCTGGAGGCTATCTATAATCAGTCATATCCACGGCATGAAATTCAAGTGGTGATATCAGACGGAATGTCTACGGATGCAACCCGTCAGGTTATCGAAGATTTTGCCCGGGAAAAACCTGACCTTAACATCCAAATCGTTGATAACCATAAGCGCATCATTCCTTCAGCTTTGAACCGAGGTATTGAAAATGCTCAAGGCAATATCATTATCCGGTTGGACGCTCACTCAATCCCTTATCCGGATTATATTGAAAAATGTGTGAATGCAATTGAAATGGGAATCGGCGATAACGTTGGCGGTATGTGGGAGATACAACCTGGTGCAAGATCGTGGCAAGCTAAGGCGATAGCAATAGCAGCCGCTCACCCTTTGGGCGTTGGCGATGCACGCTATCGGGTTGGCGGACAAGCAAAATATGTTGAGACTGTCCCTTTTGGAGCATTTCGAAAATCGCTGGTGGATCAAATCGGAATGTATAATGAGAAATTGCTATCTAACGAAGATTATGAATTTAATGTCCGTATTGTAAAATCTGGAGGAAAAATCTGGTTCGATCCGGCTATCCGCTCGAAATATTTCGCCCGAGCGACATTCAAAGATCTGGCACGTCAATATTGGCGCTATGGCTATTGGAAAGGGAAAATGGTACAAAATTTTCCTGAAACCCTTCGTTGGCGCCAATTCCTGCCTCCTTTATTTATTTTGAATTTAATTTTTTTTATTATCCTTGGTTGGTTTTTTCCTTTTGCTAGATGGGTTTTAGCAACAGAGATTATGATATATCTTGGCGTTCTCTTGCTCGCTGGTATTCAGGTTGCATTAAAACATGGTGATTGGCATTTCGTATTTGGTATTCCAATAGCAATTTCGACCATGCACTTATCATGGGGTACATCTTTCATATGGAGTATGCTATCTAAAAATGACTGAAATGAAACCTACCGCAAAACCGCGCCCCTTGCGCTTGGGTCTGCAAGAAAGACGAACTATTCTTTTCATTGGCGATTTATTAGTCGCATTGATTTCATTAGTATTAGCACTCTATATTTGGGCGAACAGCGAAAGATTTATCGGGTTTTCATTTGAATTTATCCAAAAACGCGTGCCAGCCTGGTTTTTATTTTTTCCATTGGTGTGGCTCATTTTATTAGTTGAGTTATACGATATACGGCAATCTAGTGATTGGAAAGCTATTGTAAGGGGCATTGCCCTGGCAGCTCTAACCGGATTTGGTATTTATCTTGTGCTGTTTTTTTATTATGTCGACTCTCCCAGATCGCTCCTTCCCCGCCGGGGGGTGGCTAGTTTTTTAATTGTGGTATCCATTCTGACATTGATATGGCGAATGGTTTATTTACGTATCTTCACAAATCCAAAATTCATGCGCAGAGTATTGTTAGTTGGAGGAGGAAAGTCGGGCCATTTATTACTAAATGCCATTTCCAGGTTAACGACCATGCCTTTTGTTATTGTGGGAATTATTGATGATGATCCTCAAAAAGAAGGCACATCGATCGAAGGATATCCGGTTATTGGAACAAGCAGGAATATCAATAGCATTATCGAGGAACAGGATATCACGGATATTATTGTGGCAATCACTGGTGAGATGAAAGGTGAGATGTTCCAGGCATTGCTTTTAGCGCATGAAGCGGGTGTCGATGTGATTAGAATGCCCCGGGTGTATGAAGAGTTATTTATGCGGGTTCCCATCCGCATTCTTGAAGCCGATTGGATTTTAAGGTCATTTGTTGATGAAGTACGTCAAAAAAGCGCTTATGAATTAGTAAAACGCGTGGTTGATATTGTGGGTGCAATAGTCGGATTGTTCATCACTGCCTTGATTTTCCCATTTGCTGCACTTGCGATTGTTCTAGAAAG
>JAAZNS010000357.1 GCA_012798185.1 Chloroflexota bacterium
ATATTGAAATCTGTTTAGCCACCAACCTGACAACAGAGAAGGAACATATCTATAGAGGAAAATTAAAAATGATTATAGAACAACTTCAATTTTTAAATGAAAAATCTGAATTCGTTCTCATAATCAATAATAAATAATAATTAACTTATTCCATCCCACCCTGCCAGGCGCGCCATCATCCACCAGAATGCCGCACCTTTTAACTTGCATAAAAAGCGGCTTTGGCTGGAAGCATCAGCGTGAGAACAACTGCTGGGTAAAGTGGCGCAATCTGCGGGGTGAGCATTACACCACTCCTGGCACCATGGGCAGCTATCGTCAATGAGATTATCCAGAACTGGCTTTCCATCGGGATAATAACTTTCGATATCTGCAAAATCAAACAATATTTTGTGGTTATTAAGTGCAAATTCCCTCACCATGTCATTATTTCTCTTCAATACAGTTTGAAAAGCAAACGGGGATTCAGTGTGCCCAGTCATATAAATAAACGCGACATTAGGAAATTCACTTTCGAATTGATTGAGCGTGTCCAGATATAATTGAACCGTTTCATCTGAATTGGTCGTTTGCTGCCCGCACCAGGACCACATCGAGTAATCGAACAACCCAGTGCCAACAACAGAGCGGGTTCGATTTCTCCCCTCTGCCGAACTCCAATAATCCTGCGGTTCGATATACGTATCATCGCCGCCATTACCATCGTATATACGTAAAGCAGTCAGATCATCAGGCAATCCTGGTTCTCCGCCGGTTTTAATGGCGATATTGTAAACCGCATTTTGACTTTCCCAATAACTTGCGCCACTTAATAATTGCGATCCATGGGAGGTATGCGCATAATGCAGCGTAAGTAATTTAGCTTTTGCCAGCCATTCTGCGGGTATTTTTGTGATATCAGTATGCCGATGATCGATAACCATATCTGGCGGCGTAGACATTACCAATGGGAGATATTGAATCGGGGGTACATCAGTGTCAAAAGTGGTTACTTTTGGCACAGCGCTTTCAACACCAAAAATTCCATTAGCCGAAAGGATCATCCCGCACATTAATGTCAATAAAAAACCCCGTTTCAAGATAGAGCCCATGTTCATATCAGAGCCTCCCAGCTGGAAATCAACCACTTCATTAGATTTATGATAATTTTACCGAAGATATATACCACAAAAGTGGCGTGAAATTTGCAACAATGTGTTATGGAAACAGCAGGTTTCTGTTAAGAAAGGCAGTGTTTCCATGCATAACCAATTCGATCCGCTTTTCTGTATTATTCCGCCCCATATGTTTAGCGAGATTATCCAACGCGGCTCCTCCTCGCAAAAGCGCTGGGCATTAAAAACTTTGCGGATTTCCGATCAATTACGCAAAAAACGATCTTACTATATTGAAGAAGTACAGAGGTTAGTCCCACATGAAGCTGCTGGAAAACAGCGCATGATCTATGATGCTCAGCAAGGATCTTCATTACCAGGAAAATTGGTACGTTCAGAAGGCTCCAGCGCGGTCGAAGATATTACTGTAAATGAAGCCTATGATGGCATCGGTTTTTCCTACGATTTATTTTCTAAAAATTACGGCAGAAACTCATATGACGGCTTGGGGATGCGCCTGGACGCCAGTGTTCACTATCAAAAAGGATACGACAATGCTTTTTGGAATGGCGAGCAGCTCGTCTTTGGGGATGGCGATGAGGATCAAATCGAATCGGAACGGCTGTTTAACCGTTTTACCGTGGCTATCGATATTATCGGGCATGAATGGACACATGGCGTCACCCAATATGAAGCCCGTTTGGTGTATACGCAGCAGCCGGGGGCATTGAATGAGTCCATCTCAGATATTTTCGGCAGTCTGATCAAACAACGTGCCTTAAACCAAACTGCTGCAGAAGCAGATTGGATAATCGGTGCAGGAATTTTTACCAACAATGTGAAAGGTGTTGGCATTCGCTCTTTGAAAGCACCGGGTACCGCCTATGATGACCCCGTTTTAGGCAGCGACCCTCAGCCTGCGCATATGAGCAGTTACCGCAATGTAGTTTACGATAACGGCGGTGTTCACATCAACTCAGGTATTCCCAATCATGCGTTCTACATTTCTGCTGTCGAAATGGGCGGTTTTGCCTGGAAAAAAGCGGGGCTAATATGGTACAAAGCTTTGTGCGATAAACTTCAAAACACGTCCAATTTCCAATCTGCAGCATTTATGACCTCTCAAACCGCCAGCGAGATTTTTGGGAAGGGCAGTTTGGAGCAGAAAGCCATTATTAAAGGGTGGAATGAAGTAGGCATCTCAGTTGAAGCCAGTAACGAGGAGACGGGGTGTTCTCTCGCTTTATTGAATCTATTAAAACTATTGACAAAAAAAAGCTCAACCCGATAATTTATTTTTATTTATCCCCAAAAATAATTGAACAAAGTCTTTCTATCTATCGCTGTAGCAAACGAATAATACAATCTTTATATCAACCAAATTTTTATATTCTGGAAGATAGCATTATCGGTTTGTGGCTATCCTGTAATAGTGGCAACAATAATCATGTGAATATTACGTACATGATATTCGAAAATAAAGCAAATTCACTCGCCGATTTTCACCACTCACAGTACAATTTACCTGACAGAAAAATGTATTGATTATACATTCTTCAATACATTCCCTTTATCCTTTCGTCACGGTGGAGATGACCATTGAACCAAAACACTAATCTTGAACTGCACAATATTCTTCAACATTACGATCTGGGAGACTTATTAGATTTTCAAAAAGACCTTCGAGGGTTTGTCAACACCAGCTTTACCATCGAGACTATCAAAGATGGAAAAATCAATAAAAGCTTCTTACGGCGGTATAAAAGCAGTATAAGAGAAGAAGAATTGCTTTTCGAGCATTCTGTGGTAAATCATTTGGTTGAGTTTCATTCCCTTCCAGTGGCATGCATTTATAAAACTCGCCAGGGAAAATCGTATATCCATCTTTATCAAAGCGATGCCGATCAGAATGGGGTGTTCTACGCCATCTTCGATTTTCTCCAAGGGGAGGATAGATATACCTGGGTCGACCCGGAATGCAACGATGATGAAGTGATCAGTTCTGCCCAAACCCTGGCAAAATTTCATGATGCTGTTAGCGATTTAATACCACAGGGGAAACGCTCTGAACCAAAAATATTTGAGCTTTTAACTCAAATTAAGAATTTTCTATACGAGTGCCCTCGCCAGAATAAACATACGATATTCGATAATTATCTACTCGAAAATATACCGCTGTTAGTAGACAATGTGGAAAAGACCCTTGCGATTCTCTCGCAGCCAGAAATCGATCAAATGATGCAGTGCATTATCCATTGCGATTTTCACCCCGGGAATTTAAAATTTAGCGGGGGAGAAGTGAGCGGTTTATTTGATTTTGATTGGTCGAAGATTGATTTTCGCCTATTTGATGTTGCCCTAGCATTGTGGTATTTCTTTGCATCTTGGAAGTCCCACAATGATGGTGCTCTTCGGTTAAAACCACTCATTTTATTTTATGAGACCTATCAAAATTGGCTGACACAATGCCATAGCATTCCTCCGCTAACAGCCATTGAACGCCGTTACTTACCCTGGATGATCAATGCCAGCAATCTTTATGTCATGAATTGGACACTGCTCGATTATTATTCAAAAGACGTCGACCCACAAGAATACCTCAGATTTCTACGCCATTCGGTGAATTTTACCCGCTGGTTCGAAAATACCAATCAAGCTGATCAATTATCACGAATCTTCGAATAACCTTGAGCGCTCTCAAGCTGTCAACAGATCAAATCCATCTTATCGAATCCTCACCGGATGAAAAAATATTTCTGGAAGGAATAGCTGGGGTGGGAAAAACCACCGCTGGCGTCGAACGGCTGCTTTTTTTATTGGCGCAAGGAATTCCTGCCGATTCAATTCTCCTGCTCACCCCCCAGCGAACTTTGGCAAAACCATATATCGATGCCTTATTAATTCCCGGCGTAAGCGCCGGAGGGCAAGTATCGGTGGTCACCATGGGCGGATTAGCCCGCCGGATGATAGACCTGTTCTGGCCTGTCATCGGCGGACAAGTTGGATTCAGCCATCCAGATTCGCCCCCGATTTTTCTTACCCTGGAATCTGCGCAATATTATATGGCGCAGGTAACCGCTCCTTTGCTCCAGCAAGGATTATTTGAATCGCTGGTCATCGACCACAACCGCCTGTACAGTCAAATCATCGATAATCTAAATAAAGCCGCTGTGGTTGGCTTTCCGCACGCAGAAATCGCCGAAAGATTAAAAAATGCCTGGAATGGCGAACCCGGGCAGATGCATATCTATGACGATGCACAGGAATGTGCCAACCGGTTCCGCACCTTTTGCTTGGAACATAATCTGCTGGATTTTTCATTACAGATGGAAATCTTTACCAGGCATCTATGGAATCTCACCCAGTGCCGGGAATATCTCATTCGATCTTATCAGCATCTCCTGGCTGACAATATCGAAGAAGACACGCCAATCGTCCATGATATTTTGCGCCAATGGATTCCTCAGTTTCGTTCAAGTTTGTTGATTTTTGATTTGGATGGGGGCTACCGCCGTTTTCTGGGTGCAGACCCGCAAAGTGCATATTCCTTGAAAGAACTATGTTCAACCCAATTCGAATTTCAGGATTCGTATATATCAACCCAGCCAGTAACTGCCCTCGAAAATTCCCTATCCACAATATTGAAACCTCAAGAGACCGCGATAAAAACTCTGAACCCAAGCATTGAAAGATATCATCCGAAAACAGCATTAGTTCATGGTTATTTCCGTTTTTATCCGGAAATGTTGGATTGGGTTGCAAAACAGGTAAAACAATTGATCCAAGATGGAATGCCGCCAGGAGAGATTGTCATTCTGGCACCCTACCTTTCTGACGCACTTAGATTTTCCATTCTTCAACGGCTGGATAACTTGAACATCCCTTGTGTATCCCACCGTCCTTCCCGTTCATTGCGGGAAGAACCTGTCACCCAATGCCTGCTTACCCTGGCATATTTAGCCCACCCTCAATGGGGAAAAAGCTTTCAGGTAACCAAATTCGATATGGCTTATGCATTGATGCAGGCAATCGCGGGAATGGATTTAATCCGCGCCCAGCTTTTAGCTGGAATCGTTTTTCACAACCGCCAAGGAAATCTCCAACTTACCTCATTCTCAATCATCAATCCTAAGATGCAGGAAAGGATAACTTTGCGCTTAGGTGAAAAATACGAATCGTTGCGTATTTGGCTGGAAACGTATCAACAAGAACCACCCCAAGAGCTGGATCATTTCATCAGCAGGCTTTTTGGAGAAGTATTATCGCAGCCTGGTTTTGGCTTTCATTCGAATATAAAATCTGGAGAAATAACCGCAAACCTGATCGAATCGATCCAAAAGTTTCGTTGGGCAGCTGGCGAGTATCTCTCCGAAACCGGAAAATCGATTGGAATGGAATATCTCGAGATGGTGCGACAGGGCGTTATCGCTGCCCAATATCTACGCAGCTGGCAGCCTGAATCCGAAGACGCAGTATTGGTCGCACCTGCCCACACTTTTTTAATGTATAACCGACCTGTTGAAATTCAATTTTGGCTGGATATTGGCAGCCGCGGTTGGTTTGAGCGTTTATACCAGCCGCTCACCCACCCCTACGTTCTAAGCCGCCGATGGCTTGTTGGAAAACCCTGGACCGATGCAGAAGAAACTGCAACAAACCAGGAAACCCTCTACAAATTAGTAAAAGGATTATTGCGCCGCTGCCGGCAGAAAATTTACCTGGGATTAAGCGTCTTGGGTGAGCAAGGTTATGAACAACAAGGTGCGTTATTAACTACATTTCACAAGCTGTTCCAGCAATGGCAGTCAGAGGGGGAAAATTGATCGCACAATTACGGACGAATCAAAAAGAAATCGTTTCTTATAAAAAGGGGAAAATGGGGGTATCGGCAGTGCCTGGCAGCGGTAAAACTTGGACGTTATCTTACCTGGCAGCCGAAATTATTGCCAGCAGCAGATTAGCTGAAGGACAGGAAGTGTTGGTCGTAACGCTGGTCAATTCTGCTGTGGATAATTTCTACCAGCGAATCAGCCAATTCTTGGGTGGGCGCGGCTTATTTCCTCAAATGGGATTCCGTATTCGTACACTTCACGGCTTAGCACATGATATTGTACGGGAACGTCCGGACCTGGTCGGGTTATCCGATACCTTTCAAATCTTAGATGAACGTGAAACTGAGTATATCCTTGATGATGTATGCCATGCCTGGCTAAATAGCCATCCCGATGCATTCGACGCATATCTGGATTTGGAACAGGACGATAGTACCATAGATGGGATAAGGCGGAATAAATTACCGCAATTATTGATCGAAACAGCCTCAGCATGCATCCGCCAAGCAAAAGATTTGCGCCTGACGCCCGAAAGAATCCTAGAGAATGTGAAAAAGCTGCCTGTTCCCCTTCCCTTATTGGAAATCTGCCAGGAAATATACGCAGACTATCAGCGGGCTTTGGCTTACCGCGGTGCTGTTGATTTCGACGATTTGACGCGCCTGGCATTGGATGCCCTGGAATGGGATAATCATTTACTTGAACGGTTGCAGAGCCGATGGCCGTATATTTTGGAAGATGAAGCTCAAGATAGCAGCCGCTTACAAGAAATTATCCTGGAAAAACTCGCCGGAGACACAGGCAATTGGGTGCGGGTTGGTGATCCAAATCAGGCTATCTACGAAACATTCACTACGGCAAATCCCAAATATCTGCTAAGTTTTTTACGTCGGCCAGAGGTTATTCGCCAAGATTTACCTACTTCCGGCAGATCTACGCGAAGCATTATCACCCTGGCTAATTATTTGATCGAATGGACGCGCACACAGCACCCAGTTAAATACCTCCGCGACGCGCTAACGCCACCCTTCATCCAGCCGGTAGAAGAAGGTGACGAAGGCTCCAATCCTGAAGACAGACCCGACCAAATTTTCCTCTCATTGAAAAAATACACCCCTCATGAAGAAACGCAGGCAATCGCCGATTCGATCGAACGCTGGCTGCCCGCTCACCCCGAGAACACGGTTGCCATTCTCGTCCCTCGCAATCAGCGAGGTTTCGAGATTGTGGATGAACTGCTAAAGCGGAACCTGCCGGTTGTAGACAGCCTGTTGCGCAGTTCCACTTCCACCCGCACTTCTGCCCATGCGATAAATATATTGCTTTCCTACCTGTCTGATCCTCAATCTGCAGGTAAACTTGCTAATGTTTATAAGCTATGCTATCCATCTAAAGGGCAAGATCAATCAACACGGCAGAGAAGAGAGCATGTTGCAGAATTAATTCGCAAATGTAATCAGGTGGAAGAGTTTATCCACCCCACTCCTAAAAGAGACTGGTTGCAAGTATTGAATGCAGGTAAGGAAGATGCTCAAACCCTGGAAGAATTGGAAAATTTCCGCAATCAAGTCCGGCGATGGCTGGTGGGCATCTTGCTGCCTATTGACCAATTGGTGCTCACTCTGGGGCAGGATTTATTTACTGAGCCTGGCGAACTGGCTCTCTCGCATAAATTAGCGACTTTGCTGCGCCGGGCAGAAGATATTCATCCTCATTGGCGCTTACCCGAGCTGGCTGATGAATTGCGACTTATCGCTCATAATGAAAAGCGTTTCATCGGTTTCAGTCAGGATGATACTGGCTTCGATCCCGATTCATATCGAGGTAAGGTCGTCATCGCAACGATCCACAAAGCGAAAGGATTAGAATGGGACCGCGTGTATTTGGTCTCTGCTAACAATTATGATTTTCCCTCTGGAATTGAAGGGGATCAGTACATCAGCGAGAAACGATTCATCAGAGATAATTTAAATCTTCCGGCAGAAACGCTGGCACAATTAGAAATTTCGCTAAACGCCGATGAATATACCTGGTATAACGAGGGTAAAGCCACCCAAGCCGCTCGATTGGATTATGCCCGTGAACGATTGCGATTGTTCTACGTAGGAATAACAAGAGCTCGAAAAGAACTGATTATTACGCATAACTCGGGGAGATTTGGTGAATCTCAGCCATGTCTACCTCTGGTCGTTTTAGCATCCTTTTGGGAAACAGAGAAAGGAATTACCAAATGAGATTACCCAAGGGATTCCAATTCAGCCAGGGCAGCCTGCAGGATTTTTTCGATTGCCGCAGACGTTTTTTCTTGAGATACATTCAGCAACTTGCCTGGCCAGCTGTGGAATCTGAACCTATGTTGGAAAATGAACGTTTTACCCAACAGGGGATAAATTTTCATAAGATGATCCATCAACATCTGATCGGCGTACCCGCCGATCGTCTGTCAAGTTTTGCGTTTAAGGACGATCTGGAAAATTGGTGGCAGAATTATCTCGATTTATATAATCGGCTGGAATTCGCCAAACAGACGGCTATCTACCCAGAAATTACCCTCTCATCGCCAATGGGAAATCACCGATTAATTGCTGCTTTCGACCTGATTTTTCGACAAAGAGATAATACATTTGTGATATACGATTGGAAAACCAATCGCAGACGCCCGCCGCGGGTATGGCTGGAACGAAGACTGCAGACCAGGGTTTATCCTTTTCTTTTGGCTAAAGCTGGGGGATTCATG
The DNA here is from genome assembly GCA_012798185.1 of Chloroflexota bacterium. Taxonomy (GTDB): domain Bacteria; phylum Chloroflexota; class Anaerolineae; order Anaerolineales; family UBA4823; genus JAAZNS01. Next base: position 8,664 of record JAAZNS010000357.1, read on the forward strand.
ATGGACGGCAAGCCCATCCCACCTGAACAAATACGGATGGTTTATTGGTTTGCTAATTTTCCGTTAGAACCCGAAATCTTTAATTATGATGAAAAAACATATCACGCCGATCAAAAATATCTGGCGCATCTGGTAGAAACGATCGAACATGCCGCAGAAGATAATTTTCACCTCACCGATGACGCCCGAATGTGCCAATTCTGTGTTTACCGCTCGTTATGTGAACGCGGCATTCAGGCAGGAATCGCAAGTGATGAAGAATCGATGGAGAATGATATCATTACATTAGATGATACCTTTCTCGATTTTGATCAAATTGCTGAAATACCCTTCTAATCGATGAACCGTTGGATTCAAGCGCCGCAAGTAGATCTGCCAGATTATATTCAGAAAACCGTAGGAGGGCATCCATTAGTTGGACAAACGCTTGTTCGCAGGGGATTAAGGGATATTGAAACGATTCGCGGTTTCCTTGATCCCAACGCATACTCCCCCGCCTCCCCCTTCGAACTTCCAGGTATGGATAAAGCGGTAGACCGCCTGCATAAAGCGATCCTCAATCATGAAACAATTTGTGTTTGGGGGGATTTCGATGTAGACGGGCAAACATCCACAACAGTACTTGTATCTACATTAAATTTTTTAGGCGCCAGGACTATCTATCATATCCCTAACCGCGAAACCGAATCACATGGTGTAAACCTTCCTTACTTGAAACGCATTATCAAGAATGGCGTCGATCTCATCATAACCTGCGATACGGGAATTTCTGCTTGTGAAGAAGTTGCCTATGCGCAGCAACGCGGCATTGATATAATCATCACCGATCATCACGATCTACCTGAGGTACTCCCTAAGGCTTTTTCTATTATTAATCCCAAGATGCTGAACTCAAATCACCCGCTAATAACGCTGCCGGGCGTCGGTGTGGCATATAAATTAGCCGAAGCGCTCTGCCAAAGTTTCAGCGATTTCGATACGTATCGATCACAATTGGATTTAGTCGCCTTGGGAATCGTTGCTGATTTAGCGTTATTGACTGGTGATACCCGTTACCTGCTCCAAAAAGGTTTGCAAAGCTTGCGCAACCCATCTCGGTTAGGCTTAAAGTCGATGCTGGATATCGCCGAATTGAATGCTCAAGAAACTAATGAAGAACATATTGCATTCGAGATAGCACCCCGATTGAATGCTTTAGGGCGTTTATCCGATGCAAACAATATCGTTGATTTTTTTACCACCTCAGATATTGGCAAAGCACGCACGCTTGCATACCAGTTGGAAGGGTTCAACGAACAACGTAAACTGCAAACCAAACAAGTATTTCAGGCAGCGCTGGCGCAAATAAACAATAATCCGCAATATTTGGAACACCCGGCACTCGTCTTGTCTCACCCCGCCTGGCCGGCTGGAATCATCGGCATCGTAGCCAGCCGGCTGGTCGAGAGATATCAAAAACCAGTTTTACTTATATCCACACCTTATGGAAAAAACGGACGCGGCTCAGCCCGCTCTATTGCCGGTATCAACATCACCTCAGCAATTGCCGAACAAAGAGATATGCTGGTAAATTTTGGCGGACACCCCATGGCAGCCGGTTTCACGATTCCGGCTGGAACCGATATAGAGACCACGATCAATAAATTCAGGAAAGCAATTGGAAAAACCATACAGAAAATGATCGAAAATCAACCGCCTGCACAGCGTGTTTTCGATGAATTTTTACCTCTCAGCCAGCTTACTCTGGAATTAGTCAAAGATTTCGAGCGTTTAGGGCCATTCGGTCCGGGTAACCCGCCGCTCACCCTGGTCAGTCGGGGCGTGGAAATCGTCGATTCCTCGTTGATCGGTAAAACTCAAGAACATGTATTGATTTCGGTAAAAGATATTGAGCAAAACATCCACCGGCTTATCTGGTGGCAAGGGGCTGGCTGGCAGCTGCCAGAAGGAAAATTCGATTTGGTGTATCAGGCGCGAACAAGTACTTCAAGCGGGAAATACTCAATTCAGTTAGAATGGATCGATAGCCAGGAAATCGAAGAAAACACTATTGATCTTATCGATAAACACATGATCGATCTAATCGATTATCGCAGTGAAAAGGATCCACTTGCTGTGTTGAATAAAATACAAAATGAGGATGATATTCAAATATGGAGCGAAGGTGAGAACAACCCTCCCCAAAGCCTGGATCGAACAAAGCTTATCTCCGGAAAAAACCTTGCTATCTGGTTTTCTCCGCCGGGGTGGGCGGAAATTCATGCTGCTATTTCTCATGTTTCTCCCCAAAAAATCTATCTTTTTGCCGTAGACCCTGATTGTGACCAGTTCAACCATTTTATCGAACGCTTGATTGGATTAATTAAATATGCCATCACCCACTACGAAGGTCAGGTCAATTTGAAGCATTTAGCAGCAAATTTGGCTCATCAAGAAATGACTATTCAGACGGGCATCGCCTGGCTTCAAGCCTGCGGCTATTTTAAAATAAGAGCGTATGAAAATTCACTGGTAACGATTGAGCCAGGAAATAAAAAAGCCAGTGAGAATTTGCCTGAAAACCAGGCAAAATTACAATTTCTTCTTGATGAAACCGCTGCCTTTCGAAAAATGATCAGAACCAGAGATTGTAAACTATTGCGCAACGATTTCATAGCTTAAGGATACTCTAATCTGAGTAGCCATTTTTCGTGGAAAAAATGTGTTATATTAGTGGTAATTCTGACCCATTACCGGAAAACGGTGTTTCATATCGAAGTGGCACCGGTAAGAATTAAAGAAGGAGATATAAAAATGATCGGAACTTCTCGCCATATCCTCAAAAAGGAGACAGCTATTAAGTGGCTGGGTTTGCTGATAATCCTGACACTGCTTATGACCAGCATTCCTCAACGACAACCAGTTATAGCTGCTTGTTCATATCGATATAAGGTTCAGGCAGGGGATTCTCTTTATATCATTGCATCCCTCTATGATGTGACATTAACAGAGTTGGCAGACGCCAATAAACTCAAAGAACCTTATATGATCTATGTGGGACAGGTGCTCTGTATTCCGCCTGGCGCAAGCAAACCAGAACCCACCGAGTCGTCCACCACCACTACTACTACCACTGGCTCGACTTCTACGTCCAAGAAAGAGGCTTTCACCGCCTTCAGTATTGGCGGGATTATTTGGATCGGAATGGCAAATTTCGAAAAAGAGCAATACTACTATGTAAAAGTATACGGTGCTGGACCGAGTTATTGGAACTACCCCTACCATAAGTTGGGTATTTTCAAGACTGACAAAGAAGGAAAATATGGCG
>JAAZNS010000358.1 GCA_012798185.1 Chloroflexota bacterium
ATATGATATGGAAACCCTGGATATGGGACAACTGCTCTCGAGGTTATTAGACAGGGAACAACCCCGCCTGGCTAAAGCGAAAATTCAACAAAACTTCCAGGTTGAATCGGAGAGCAATTTGATCAAGGGGAATCGACGGGCACTGGAGCAGGTTTTCAATAATTTAATCGACAATGCTATCCTGGCGATGATGGATACCGGTGGAACTCTAGCGGTAAAGATCCAATCGATTAATTCCGAAGGTCAAAACCAAATGATCGAAACCAGTATTGCCGATACCGGCCCGGGAATACCCAAAGAAAAGTTGGAGCATGTCTTCCAACCCTTTTATTCGACCAATCCTGGAGGGACGGGGTTGGGTTTAGCTATTTGTAAACATATAATAACCGCACATAAGGGATTGATTTTTGCATCTAGTTTCCCAGGTTGCACTGTTTTTCACGTCCAACTACCAAAGGCTGCTCCCATTAATAATTCTTAAAATTACCGAGGTTTTTTTATGAAATATACCGTACTAATTGTAGATGATGAAGAGAATGCCCGAATATTTACCGGTACGTTTTTATCTGGTCAGGGGCATGAGGTTTTTTCAGCATCGAATGCCAAAGAAGCACGTGATTATATCCGCCAGGGTAAGGCGGATATTATCTTATTAGATGTGATCTTGCCAGATGGAAATGGATTGTCATTGTTGGAAGAGATTGGAAAATTATCTTTCCGCCCTCCGGTAATTATGATCACCGGCAATGGCGACATCAAAATGGCAGTAGATGCAATGAAAAATGGGGCTTTCGATTTCCTCGAAAAACCGATCAATCTTTCGCAATTAGCGGAAACAATCCAACGCGCCGGTGAAACAGTTTCGATGCGCCGTGAACTGGCACATTTTCGTCAATCTCAACACCAGGACTTAGAATACATTATCGGTAGCAGTGAAAAAATGAATACACTTTACGATTATGCACAACGTGTGGCAACCACCTGCGTTTCTGTATTGATCACCGGCGAAACCGGCACCGGAAAAGATGTGTTGGCAAGGGCAATCCATAAAATGGGACCTCGTTCGCAAAAGCCAATGGTAGCCGAAAACTGTGCAGCAATTCAAAGCACTGTAATGGAATCTGAATTGTTTGGTTACGAAGCCGGTGCTTTTACCGGCGCAGAAAAACGAAAACATGGCTTGATGGAAGTAGCTGACGGCGGTATTCTATTCCTCGATGAGATTTCTTCTATGCCGATCGATATGCAGGCGAAATTATTACGCGCTTTAGAAGAAAGAGCTTTTCGCCGTGTGGGTGGTACAAACCTGATCCATGTTGATGTGCAGATTATCGCGGCTTCTAATCGCCCATTACTAAAGCTGATCGAGGAAAATCGATTTAGAGAAGATCTTTATTATCGCTTGAAAGTAGTAAACCTGGATGTACCGCCGCTGCGTGAACATAAAGAAGATATTCCCGATTTAGTCGGTCATTTCACCCATTTTTTCAACTCAAAGATGGGCTTAAATATAACCGATGTTTCTCCGCGGGTTATCGATGCGTTGATGGCACATTCCTGGCCGGGCAACATTCGAGAATTACGCAATGTAATCGAACATGCCATGACCTTCTGTGATGAGCCGGTGATCGATCTTCATCACCTGCCAGCTGAATACCGCAACTACTCTCCTCCCGTATGAATATTTATGGGTTATTCCAAATCAAGAAATTATCCTGCACACAAAATTTATCCTGTAAAGTTTTTGAAACACAAACCTGATATGGGATTAGTGTTCCATTAGGAGCGCCGGTTGGATCAAGTTGAAGGTAGGATTTACCATTTTGATCTGTTGCCGGGAAAAAATATTCTTCTTGGCTCCCGTCAACCATGGTTACCATTAATTCAGGCGTTACATTTATCATCGGTTGATTATTTTCGTATACCATAACACCAATGCCCTGCGCTTGATTGGATGTAACAAAGGGATAATCTTCCCATACTTGCAAACCAATGCCTTTCGAGGGGTTAACATTTTTCAATGTGCCCATATCCACGTTTTGTATGTATTCTTCGGTGGGTGAAACAGCAGGGCTCTTCGAATCTTCCCCGATCAAATGTAGGTACGAATATCCCAGGGGAACAGGTCTCACCCGAAAAATGCCATTGATACGCTTATCCATTTCAAGGCACATATTCACAAAACATTGCTGGTAAATATTATCTTTAAGTTCTTTAAATCTGCTTATAGGGCTGCCGGTTAACTCTAATCCGCCATGGTTGTTTACATATTCGATGAATTCCTTAGGTACGTTATAACCATTTTCGCCATTAATTAAAACAAATTGAGTGCTGGTATCCTGGTCTGATAATTCGAGTGCATCAGACCCGATGCCACATCTTTTTGGCAGCGGAGCAAGGGTAATATTACTTGGCTGGTTCATATCTACCTGCAATATTACATATTCAAATATCTGTTCATATCCGCCGTCTTCCGCTTGATGCCCGCTGCTGAGAGCAAATCCCACAAAGTCTTTGCCCAACTCATTGACTTTGGCAACAAAAATCGGATCGGTGGTATATTTTTCCACAATAGACGCTTCGGGTTTTTGCTTTACGGGGCATTTCTTACCGCATTTCCAGGCGCCATATCCAAGTAAATAAACCGTACCAGGGGTATCTTTCTCCAAACGATAAAAACCAAGGTTTTCAAAATATTGTTCATATCTATGAAATTCAGGGTTGTAATGAATCCCCGTTAGTGGTTTGCCAACAATTTGCAGCCCTCCCAGGTATTGATACACCTGAAAAAATTCTGGATAAATAAAATCTCTTAAAAATGGTCCCGTTATCTGCCCTTCAGCAAATTGGATATCTTCATCGATGTTAAGATCTCTGCCAACTGGCGATAATGCAACGCTCTGTGAACCCTCTGCCAGAAGATCAATTTGTAAAACTGCATTGGCAGTATATTGATATTTTATATTTTGAATGACAAAAGCAGGTGAGATGACTTCACCCAGTACTTGTTTTCCTCCCAAGCGGTCATAGAATTCTTGAAAAACTTGATCAATTACAAAAGATTGGGAATCGTCATCACTTAGATTTATATGATTGCACCCACTGGTGATCAGTACAAATATTAATATTATTCCGGCAATTTTATAAAAATAATGAATGGGGGTATCGAAAATCATAGGATAAAGCCCAGCGTCCCAATACGTAGCGTTTTATTAGATATCACTTCACGGCATTTTTTATCACTAAATAATCACCACCAAATCCAAAATATTACTAAACCATTTTATCTATATTCTAACTTGAATTTAACCCATTTACTAAATAATTTGCATTATTTTGCAAAGTCATAATATCAAGCAAATAATTTTTTTGAGAATTATTGAAAATCACTATCTTTGAATATATTTTCAACACCCTTTATTCCAATAGGTGCTCCAATTGTTTTGAATTCCAAAATAGGAAAACGGGGAAATTAAATAACAGAACTACTCAGCTGGTACGGGTGATTTTCCAAATATCAGAAATTTGAAGGCGCGCCTGCATATTTCTCAAATTCAGGGGTTCCCACAGTTGCCTGAGGAGTTACAAAATAACGTTTTTTGAATATGGGACATCTCCGAATTGTGTATCAGGATATATTAATGACGAGTTCAATGCTGACTTTTTACAGTTAACCCAAGCACTTTTATTCACGAATAAGCAAATGCAGTAATTCTAAAAAAATTATAACATAACGGCTTTCAAAACCCGCTTATAAGGGTATTGATAAAGAATTTTTTCAAAGAAAAACGATTGGATATGTACCCCTATCTTTCGAAGTCAGTACTTTTCAACAGATCGATATACCAGAGTATTTAATAACATTTTCAAGGGAAAAAATAAAGTTTGTTGTTTATTTGTGCCATTAAAATAGTCCAATTCAGATCACTCGAATTCCCATGCCCTGGTATGCAACTTGCACCCTCCATAAAACAAACTGGACAGGTGTTTATGAAATCGGTTTCTCTTGTGAATCAGCCAACACGAATGGGAATTCATTATTTTCCTGATAGCAATCATTATCGGGAAAAAGATGCAGAACACTGGATTCCCATTCTTCAGGATATTGGATTATCCTGGTTAGTTTTATCAGCATCTACCGAACGCGCTATTCCCGAATACTTTATCAATGCACTCATTGAAGCGGGCATCAGACCTATACTTCACTTTAATAAGATTGCATTTTTCCCTGCCCTTATTGATGAAATGCGCACATTAATTGAGCCTTATGCCAAATGGGGAATAAAGCACGCAATCTTATTCGATAGACCCAATTGCCGCTATTTCTGGCAGCCTCAAGCCTGGATGCAACCCGATCTCGTCGAAAGATTTTTGGATGGATATATACCGGTTGCAGAAATGCTACTTAAATGCGGAATAACCCCCGTTTTCCCGCCGCTTGAACCTGCAGGTGATTATTGGGATACTGCCTTTCTACGCGAAGCGCTGCAGGGTATTCTCAGACGAGATACTAACCTCCTCATTGATAACCTCACATTAAGTGCCTATGTAATCCCTGGCATGAATCCGTTATCCTGGGGCATTGGAGGACCTCAAAACTGGCCTGCTGCCAAACCATATTTCACCCCTCCCGATCAACAAGAT